>SLFH01000107.1 GCA_007124345.1 Phycisphaerales bacterium
GGCGTGATGCGTTCAAGATTGTGCGCATCGGCGAAGAAGGGGAAGATCTCTTCGCGGGGCCGGTCGATGACGGTCTCGAACTCCAGCCGCACGGCACGCCCCTTGAACACGCCGGCGCCGGGAAGGTCCGGATTCCGGACGACCGATTCGCTGGACACTTCGGCCGGGGACGGTGTTGCTGCGACGGTGGTCATGATCCCGGAAAGTTCGGGACTGGGCGGGGTCTGGATGCGGCAGGCGGTGTCGACCTGTCAGAACATCCGCGGCTTCAACGGTCGGTCCGACACAAAGAACCGCGCGTTCTTCAGAGGGTCGGGCAAGCCTTCGATCCGCTTTGCGATCTCTTTCGGGTCGTGCCAGACCATCAGCGGCGTGTGCGGGCGGCCGCGGTGGAGGATGAATATTGCGATCGACAGTCCGTGGCGGCGGTTGCGAAACACATCAACGGGGAAGAAGCCGATCTTGAGGCGTTTGGACGGGATCTCGGTGCGAGCGAACCCGCGGAGGCTGCGCCGGTCGATGCGCAGCCCCCGGCCCGGATAGAGCGACATGCGTTCGAAGACGGCGCTGGAGATCGCGTGGAGCAGCGCATAGACGCAGAGGCCCGCCCCGAAGGCCGCGAGCGCCAGTAGGATGAAATCAAATGTTTCCGCGTCGAGCAAACCTTCCATCGTGCCCTTCAACGCCTCGCTGAATGACTCGCCGCTGTCGACCATGCGCATCCAAGTGATGTGGTAGATCGCCCCGGCGGCAACGGCAATGCCCGTACCAAAGAACAACGCGGCGACAGCGATCGCCATCCACGGCCTGCGCACGGCGTGCCACGCGCCGGTCGCCGGCTCGTGCCTCCACTTCAGCGGGCGGATCGTCGAGGTGATGCAGATGGTGTTGAGGCCGCGCAGCTTGAGCGGTTTCGTCTGCGAGCGCAGCATGTCCGCCGCGAGTTTGTCGGCGTTGCGTCCGAGCGGCTTGTACCGCCAGTACCTGATCGGCAGTTTCGGCACGCCCCGCCCTCTCTCTCGCCGCTACTGGATCCTCGGATCAACAAACGCGTACAGGATGTCCACCAGCAGGTTCAGCAGGATCAGCAGCGTCGAGAACACCAGCACGACGCCCATGATCATGAACAGGTCTTTGTTCCGCACCGCGTTGACAAAGTGCTGGCCGATGCCCGGTACGAAGAAGACGCGTTCGACCACGAACGAGCCGGTCATCGCCAGGGCCGTCGCGGGGCCGAGGAAGCTGAGCACGGGGAGGAAGGCGTTTTTGAGCGCGTGCTTGAACAGGACCTTGTTTTCGCTGAGGCCCTTGGCCCTTGCCGTGCGGATGTAGTCGGCGCCGAGGGCGTCGATCATGCCCATGCGGGTCAGGCGGGCGATGTAGGCCGCGAACGGGAAGCTCAGCGCGACCGTCGGCAGGATCATCTGCGAGGGCGAGCCCCAGCCCCCGGTGGGGAAGATCGGGAGCAACACGCCGAAGAGCAAGAGCAAAACCGTCCCGATCACGAAGCTGGGCAGGCTGATGCCGATCAGCGCGATCACGAGCGTGGAGATGTCGAGGAACGAGTTGGGTTTGACGGCGCCGATCACGCCCGCGCCGATCCCGATGAACAGCGCGAGGACGATCGCGGCGATGCCCAGCGTCGCCGAGACCGGCAGCGAGGAGCCGATCATCTCGTTCACCCGCCAGTCGCGGTACTGCAGGCTCGGGCCGAGGTCGAAGATGTAGCGCTGGCGCGGGGCGACGCCCGCTTCGCGCGCCGATTCGGCCTCGCGCCGGATCTCGCCTGTCGCCAGGTCGGCGAGGTACTGCACGCCCGTGGCGCTCTTGAGGTACGAAAAGTAGAACGACCAGAAGCTGTCGAGGTTGTACTGGGCCCGCATCGCCTCTTGCACCTCGGCGGGGGGCTGGCGGCCCTCGGGGTTTTCCAAAGGATCACCGGGCACGGCCCAGGCGAGGGTCAGCGTGAGGGTGTAGATCACCAGCAGGATGAAGGGGAGCTGCGCCAGACGGCGCAGAATGGTGCTCATCATCGAGAAGCCTCCGAGGGAGGGCTGTCCGATGCTTCGGGGTCGCCGTTGTCGCTCTGCGGCGTCGGCGATCTCGGCGGCAGGGCTCTTGCGACGCCTGGACCGATCGGCTCGTCGAACACTTGCGCGAGGAACGGGTTCTGCACCGATCGCGGGTGGCTGGTGATGCCCGAGAGGCGGTGCGGGTCGAACATGTAGACATTGGAGTAGTGGAAGACGGGCGCCATCGGCAGGTCTTCCTCCATGATGATCCGTTCGGCCTCGTACAGCAGCTCCATGCGTCGGACGGGGTCGGCCTCGATCGCGGCTTTATCGAGCAGGGCGTCGTACACGGGGTTGGAATAGTTGCGGTCGTTGTTGCCGTCGCCGGTGCGGTTGACGCCGAGGAAGGTGGAGGGGTCGCCGTAGTCGCCGTACCAGCCGGCGCGGGCGGTCATGAAGTTCTGGTTCTTCAGGTCGTCGCGGAAGACTTGCAGGTCCTTGGCGACAAGGCGCGTCGAGACGCCGAGGTTGGTCTCCCAGCTCGACGCGACGACCTGGGCGATCAGGTCGTGCCCGCCCTCCTGGTTGAACAGGAGCTCGACGGTGGGGAATCGCGAGGGGTCAGAGCCCATGCCCATGTCGCGCATCGCCTCGATCAGAAGCGAGCGGGCCTCGTCGGCGATCTCGCGGCGCTCCTCTGGGGTCGGCGCGTCGCAAACCGAGCGCAACCCCCGCGGCGGCTCGTACCCCGCGACCGAGCCCGGCGGCGTCAGCGAGTACGCCTTGCGCTCGTCGATCCGGCGCACATCCCGCACGATCGCTTTCCTGTCGATTGTCATCGAGAAGGCGCGTCGGACGCGGGCGTCGCGGAACGGGTTGTCGCGCCCGTCGTTGAGCTTGTCGTTGCAGTTGAAGTTGTAGAAATAGCTGCCGAACGCGGGGATGACATGGATGTGCAGGCGCGAGTCGGGCGGGAGGTGGCGGTCGATCTCGAACTGGTCGTACCCCTTGGCCCGCAGCTCCTCGACGAGCTCCTTGTGCTCTTCGTAGTAGGCCTTCTTGGCCTCCCACATGGCGCCGCGGTAGGCGACCTCGACATTGCTCATCCAGTCGATTCGCCCGGTCTGGTAGGCGAGGACCTGGGCGTTGCTGTCCTCGATCGACGGGATCTCGATGCTGCGGATTTTCAGCGCGTCGCGGTTCCAGTAGTGGGGGTTCTGCTCGAAGCGCATGTCGCGCCGGAAGCGCCACAGCGTCAGCTCGAACGGCCCGTTGGAGACGATGTGCTCGGGCTTGGTCCACGCGCCGAGGATCACGAGCGTGCCGGTCACGGGGTTCGGCTCTTCGAAGCGGCTGACCACCGGCTCGTAGACCGGGTACATCGTGCCGAAGGCGCAGATATCGAGGAAGTAGGGCGTCGGGCGGTAGACGGTGATCTCGAGCGTGCGGTCGTCGATCGCTCGCATGCCCACGCCGTTGTCGAGCAGCCAGGGCGAGCTCTCGTCGTCGAGGCCGAGGCGTGCGCGGCGGACGGGGTCGGAGAAGCGAGCCCGGGCCGCCTCGCCGGACATGCCGATCTCGAAGGCGTCGACCGCCTCGCGGTAGAGCGCTTCGGCCTCGGCCCGGTTTCTCTCGGCCCTGGGGCGGGCCTGGTACTCGCTGAGCATCGCCTGGCGGAGTTGGTGGAACTGGGCCGCGCCGCGGACGAGCTCGAAAAACTTCATGTAGGGCGAGGCGGTGTCGGGGAGCATGCCGCGCCGCCACGCGTAGACGAAGTCGCCCGCCGTCACCGGGCTGCCGTTGGACCACTTGGCGTTGTCGCGCAGAAAAAAGGTGTAGACCTCGCGCGTGGCGGTGCGCTGCTCGCCCTGCTCGTCGAGCACGGGGCCGCCCATCGCGTTGACAAGGGGTTCTTCGACGCGCCGGATCTCCCAGCGTTCGGCGACGGCGGGCTGGACATCGAAGCCCCACGAGAAGATGTCGGTCTGGACGAGGCCCTCGAAGAGGATGCGCGTGGCGCGTAGATCCTGCATCCAGCTCATCCGCTGGGGGTCCAGCGTGTTGATGTCGCTGGCGTTGATGAAGACAAAGTCCGCCCTTGGGGGCGAGCTGTCGAGCCCGATCACCACCCCGAGCAGCAGCACGAGCGCAAACAACGGAACCAGGAGGCGTGTCATCGCCCGTAGGGTAACCGCCGGGGCGGGGGCTGTGGGCGCTCTTAGCGGGGGAACTGGCCCGTGCTGAACTCGAAAGGCGGACGCGTCAGCACGCCCTGGGCGCCGATCACGGCGTCGGCAGCGGTGCGGAACCGGTCGCGCCGGCCGTCAGGGCCCATCGCGTCGCGCAGACCGAACTGGCGGCGCGGGGCGCGGGGGTCCAGCAGGCTCCACGCGAAGACGATCACATTCTCGGAGGCGCCCACGATCTGCTGGAGACGCTGCACTTCATCGCCGTTCAGCCCGCCCGCGTTCAGGCGACGCTCGGCGTAGGCGATCAGTTGCCCGCTGAGCAGGCCCGAGGCGCGCAGCGCTTCGGGCGAGAGCGTGCCGCGGTTGACGCTGGAGAACACGGTCTCGGCGCCGCGGAGCATCGAGAGTTCCATCTCGGCGTCGGGGCGTGCGGCATCGGCGTTCTGCACACGCTCGGCGAGGCGATCGCCCAGGAGACGGGTCGCGGCGTTGCGGAGGTTGGCGAACTCGCGACGCTGGTTGGTCGCGCCCGCGCCGATCGACCGGATTACACGGTCGAGCACCAGCGGGTTCTCTTCGCTCTGCAGACGCTCGCCCAGACGGTTGATGAGGTTTGTCAGCTGCTGCTCGTTCATCGCCGGCGCGCCGTCGGCTGCGACGCGCAGGGTCTCGCCCAAGGACGAAGCCGCGGCAAAGCGGATCACCTCATCCTCTGACGCGAGGCGATCGACCGCCAGCTGTGCGGCGGGGCTGGTCGCCAGCTCGCCCGCGAGCAGGAGGGCGATGGTCGCCACGCCACGGTCCTGATTGTCGGCCAGACGCCGGAGCTCGGGCACGAGCTGGGCGCTGTAGGCCAGGCGGAAGCTCACGGTCACCCCACGGGCTGTCAGCGGCCTGCGGAGATCGCGCCGCGCGGCCCGACGATGGTCGATGTTCTCGGCCGTCAGCCTCGGCAGATGCTCGTTGACATAGGTCCGCACCTGGCGCACCTCGTCCGGGGTGAGCTCCGAGGGCTTAGAGATCAGCCCCTCGGGGATCGAGGCGCGTCCGGCTTGGGCCATCGCGGGGAGGGCCGAGAGACAGACCACGCCGAGGGCGAGGATCACGCTCAGCCCGCGGAAGCCGCGGACCCGCGCGGGGCGTGCAGTCACGCTCGCGTCATGCACCTGTTGATTCCTTCCGAAAGAAACATCGCCGTGCGGGGCCCGGCCCGAACGCTCGGCGCGCCCGTCGGGGACGCGACGAAACCTACCAGCGGCCGGGGGGCGGGTCAACCCGGCGAGGTCCGCCTCGGACCCCGCCTCTGATCTCCCAGCCCGTCCGCGGCCCATCAATACACCTCCGTGAAGACCCGCTTGGTCGGCCGGATCTTCTTGTGGAGCATCCGTCGGTCCCACGAGCGGATATCGGACATCGCCTCCGCGTCCACCTCCAGGTACTGCTCCAACGCGTGGTCGGGCAGGATCTGGGCGAGCTTCTGGAAGATCCCGATCTCCATGCCCGCGACGCCGCAGATGTAGATCAGTGTCCGCTCGTGCCGCAGCAGGGCTTCAAGCCTGTCGCGTTCGGTCTGCAGGCGGTCCTGGACATACATCGGGTCGTGCCCGTCGGGCTGGGTCTCGCGGCTGATGGCGGTGAGGTAGGTGAACTTCTCAGAGCGGGCGTCAAGATCCGTGAACCGGCCGTGGTACAGCAGGTCCGAGCGGTAGGGCGAGCCCATCACCAGCACGGTCTCGGAGGGCATGCCCAGCGCGTCGAGGTCGCCGAGCATCCCCCTGAACGGCGCGATGCCGGTGCCGGTGGCGAAGAAGAGATAGTCGTGGGCGGCGGGGTCTTCGGGAAGGACAAACCGCTTGCCGCTGGGCCCGGAGAGGCGGATTCTTTCGCCCACCTGCAGGTCGGCGAGGTAGTTCGAGGCGACGCCGAGGAAAAGCTTGCCCGTCTCCCAGTTCTCGTCGATGGTGCGCTTGACGGTTGTGGAAACGACGGCGCCCTGGCCGTCTTCACCTGCCGAGGGGCAGGCGAGGGAGTAGAGGCGGAGCTTGTGGGGCTTGCCGTTCTGATCGTGCCCGGGCGGGAAGACACCGAAGGACTGCCCGGCGCGGA
>SLFH01000084.1 GCA_007124345.1 Phycisphaerales bacterium
GAGATCTTGTCGGTGCCCATCGAGCCGTGCTCGTCCATCCCGCCGCGGGCCGGGCCGCCGAACTCCGACGAGCCGCCGCCCTGACCGCCGCCGCCCTCGGCGAAGTCGCCCGAGTCGCCCCACTGGGCGCGCTTGAGCGAGAGGCCGATCTTGCGGTCGTTGATGTCGACGCGGAGGATCTTCACATCGATCTCCTCGCCGGCCTTGACGACATCCTGCGGGTTCTCGACCTTGTGGTCGGCCAGCTCGGAGATGTGCAGCAGGCCCTCGAGGTCGTCCTCGAGCTCGACGAAGACGCCGAAGTTGGTGATCTTCGTGACCGCGCCGCGGACGACCATGCCCGGCTGATACGCCGAGGGGATGGCCTCCAGCCACGGGTCCTCGGTCAGCTGCTTGACGCCCAGACTGATCCGCTGCTTGGACTGATCAACGTCCAGGACGACACACTTGACCATGTCGCCCTTCTTGAGCAGCTCGTTGGGGTGCGTGACCTTCTTCGTCCACGACATGTCGGAAATGTGCAGAAGGCCGTCGATGCCCGGCTCGATCTCGACGAACGCGCCGTAGTTGGCCAAGTTCCGCACCACGCCCTCGATGATCGTGCCGGGGGGGTACTTCTCCGACACGAGCTCCCATGGGTTCACCTCGGTCTGCTTCATGCCGAGGCTGATCTCCTGCTTGTTCTTGTCGATGTCCAGGACGACCACTTCGACGGGGTCGCCCGGCTGGACCATCTCAGACGGGTGGTTGATCCGCTTGGTCCACGACATCTCGGAGATGTGCACCAAGCCCTCGATCCCGTCCTCGAGACGCACGAAGCAGCCGTAGGACATGAGGCTGACCACCTCGCCCTTGACGCGGCTGCCGACGGGGTACTTCGCCTCGATCTCCTCCCAGGGGCTGGGCTCCTTCTGCTTCAGCCCAAGGGCGATCTTTTCCTTCTCCATGTCGATGTTGAGGATCCGCACCTCGATCTGCTCGTCGATCCGCACGATCTCGGAGGGGTGGTTCACCCTGCCCCAAGACATGTCGGTGATGTGCAGCAGGCCGTCGATGCCGCCCAGGTCGACGAACGCGCCGAAGTCGGCGATGTTCTTGACCGTGCCGCGCACCGTGTCGCCCTCGTTAATCGTCGAGAGCAGCCGCTTCTTCGCCGCCTCGCGCTCCTCCTCGATCAGCTTGCGACGGCTGATGACGATGTTCCGGCGCTCCTGGTCGATCTTGAGGATCTGCGCCCGGATCTTGCGTCCGATGTACTCGCCGATCTCGCCCGGACGACGGATGTCCACCTGCGAGGCGGGCAGGAACACCGGCACGCCGATGTCGACCAGCAGCCCGCCCTTGATCTTGCGCATCACGGTCCCCTCGACCGCGTCGCCCTCCTTGGTCGTGTCGATGATCCGGTGCCAGTTGATCTGGCGCTCGGCCTTGCGCCGAGAGAGCTGGATCAGCCCGCTCTCGCCCTCCATCGATTCCAGCAGCACGTCGACCGTGTCGCCCACAGCGATGTTCTGCGAGAGCTCGGCGAACTCCTCACGCGGGATCAGCCCCTCGCTCTTGAGCCCGACCTCGACCACCACATCGTCGCCGGCGAAGCCGATCACCTTGCCCTTGAGCAGCTTGCCGGGCGCGACATCCTCGATCACATCGCCGATGACAGAATCCATGTTCCCGCCCGCGGCGTCGTCACCGAGGCTGTCACGGAGCATGGACTCGATTTCGTCGTCCTGGATCTTCAGCGATGCAATCAGTGTTTCGTCAATCATGGACCGTTTCTCGTGTCCCGCAGACGCGATCGCTCCCGCCGGGTCGGCATATGCGGGAGACCCTCACGCCGCGGATGGCGACGCCCGAACACCGGGTGAAGCCAGCCCGCTCTGGGGCGGCAGACTCATCGTGTTACTGTGCCGGGCCCCGCAACACGCGGAGCAACTCCCGGCCCGACCCGTCAAGACAGGCCTAAATGATAGCTCCCGCGGCTGCGTGAAACCCCCCGCAGCCCGGCCCGATTTCTCTCCCCGCCCGCCCCGACGCCAAAGCACGCCCGAGCTCGCCAGAGGCCCCCTCAGGCCCTCGACCCGCCCCGCCCGGCCAGCGCCAGCAGGATCTCGGGCATGTTACGGTCCAGCACCCCCCGGGCGAGCACCTCGTCCGCCCCCGCGTCGCGGGCCTGCTGGAAGAGCTCCACCAGCACATGGGGCCCGAACGCCACCACGCGGATTTTCTGGTCCTGTTCACCGGCGCTCTCTTGCCGCAGGCGTTCGATCATCGCCAACGCCTCCTCGGGCTTTTCGAGGTCGAGGAGCACCGCCGAAACATCCGAGTCCGCCAGCCGGGCCTCGAGCATCTCCAGGGTTCTCACCGGGCGGCAGGGCAGGCCGAGGTGTTCGGCCACACCCTTGATCTTCGTCGCCCAGATCAGGTCCGAAGCCAAGTACAAGATCACGGCTGCCTCCGACGCCGCCAAGCCTGCGGCGGGTTCGCGAACGAGTCAGGAACTCCCCTCCCGAGCGTCTCTCCCGAGGCGGAGGTTAGCGGTCTTGGAGGCAGCGATCGAGAACCATGCACTTTCGCCCCGAATCGGTCGATGGGGGCTAGAGTTGGGTTACGCAGGTCTCCGCTCACGGGTGTCCGCGGCAGACCGACACGCGATCCGTTCGGACACCCGACTCGGCAACCGCGCCCGGTCAGGTCACGGGGCATTCAGCGAGAGCAGACAACGCCATGAGCACGACCGCGACGAACGCGTCCACCGACGCGAATCAGGCTTCAACGGCAGCGTGGGATCCGATCTTCGACGAGCTGAACTTCCCAAAAGATCCCGACAACATGTACGCCCAGACGGTCGCCACGATGCTCCACGGCGCCGAAGTCGTCGGGCTCCGACACCGCGTCAAGATCATCCTCGCTCAGCCCAAGAACGAGCTCATGGTCCACTTCCCCGTCAAGATGAACGACGGGCACCACCATCTCTTCAAGGGCTACCGCGTCCAGCACAACAACGCCCTGGGCCCCTTCAAGGGCGGCCTCCGGTTCCACCCCGATGTCCACCTCGACGATGTCAAGTCGCTCGCGCTCATGATGACACTCAAGTGCGCGCTCGTCCGCATCCCACTCGGCGGCGCAAAGGGCGGCGTCAAGTGCAACCCGCGTGAGATGTCCGTCGACGAGCTCGAACGCGTCGCCAGACGCTTCACCAGCGCCATCCAGCACGTCATCGGCCCCGACTACGACATCCCCGCCCCCGATGTCGGCACCAACGCTCAGGTCATGGCCTGGATCGCCGACACATACCAGATGTCCACCAACGACCGCACCAGCACCGACGGCATGCGCGTCGTCACGGGCAAGCCCGTCGAGATCGGCGGCTCGCTCGGACGAAACAAGGCCACCGGCCAGGGCGTCGTCGATGTCCTCGTCGAGATGCTCCCCGCCTTCGGCATCCCCATCGAGGACATGCGCGTCAGCGTCCAGGGCTGGGGCAACGTGGGCTCGTGGGCCGGACGAATCCTCCAGAAGCTCGGCGCCAAGATCGTCGCCGTCATGGACCACTCCGGCTGCCTCCTCAACGAGGACGGCTTCGACACCGAGGCCCTCACCTCCTACTGCCAGGAGCACGGCTCCATCGCCGGCTTCGAGAAGGCCCACAAGACCACAGGCTCGGGCAAGGACACCTCCAAGGGCGCTCAGCCCATCAGCCTCGAAGACTTCTACAAGACACGCGTCGATGTCTTCATCCCCGCCGCGCTCGAACAGATGATCAAGGCCGAGGAGGCCTCCTACATCAACTGCCGCGTCATCGCAGAGGGCGCAAACGGCCCCGTCACCCCCGAGGGCGACGAGGTCCTCGAAAAGCGCGGCATCCACTGCATCCCCGACATCCTCGCCAACGCCGGCGGCGTCACCGTCTCCTACTTCGAGTGGGTCCAGAACAAGACCTACCACATGTGGGACGAGGAAAGGGTCGACGCCGAGCTCAACCGCATCATGGTCATGGCCGCAAGGCGCACCCTCGTCGCCAAGCAAAAGTACGATGTCCCGATGCGTCAGGCCGCCTACTGCTCGGCGCTCGAACACCTCGGCGCCGTCTACCGCGTCCGCGGCATCTTCCCTTAACCCGCCGATCGCAACAACGAACGAGAAAGCCCGCCTCCAAGGCGGGCTTTTTATCCCTTGCCGAGGCGCCCCCGTCAGGCCGGCTTCAGCCGCTCCCAGGCCATCTTCTCGCGAGTCGACAGCGACAGCCGAACCGTCAGGCCGATCGCCAAGAGAAACAGCAGCGCCCCGACCAACTCGGAGAGTTCTTCGGCCGACTGCGAGTAGATCGGCGCCACAAACTGCCCCCGACCGACCAAATCGTCGCAGGCGTAGCCGACGAACAACGCCGCAGCCGCGATCGCAAACAGCCACCACGCCCGGTCGCGCCCCTTGATCAGCAGGAACGCCCTGGGCGATGCCTTGACCAGCGGCGCCACCAGCCCAACTGCGATCACGATCCCGACGACCGCCCACATGACGCGGGGCAACACCGGCGCGTCCAGGCTGAGCCACCAGTCGATCCGGTAGCGGACGCCCCAACTCCCCAGCACCTCGGGGTTGAGCAGGATGTGCCCGTCGGCCTCGCGAAAAGCCGCTAGCGCCGAGACCAGCCCCAACCACCCAGCGTACAGGCGCTCCCGCGGCCGCTTGCGGTACAGGAAAACACCCAGGGCCAGCAACGACGAGCAGACCCAAAGGGACATCTGCGCCGTTTCGACCGGCCCGTTCTCAGCGATAAGGTTCTGCATCGCACGCTCGGGCGCTCGTCGCGTCCGCCTCAGAAGGGCCCGACGCGCCGAACGAAACTCCGCCGACGGTCGCCGAGCAAGCCCGAACGATAGCGGCGTCCACCGGCGGGCGAGGGCCCCGCGCCGAAACGGTCGGAAATCACCGGCTCAGGGATACTCCTGCCTCGTCGCCCGGATCACCACATCGTTGATGTGGATCCTCGCGGGCTGGGAGACGATGTAGCGGATCGTTTCGGCGATGTCCGCCGGCTGCAGGAGCGGGCCGTACTTCTCGGCCATCTGCGCAAACCACGCCTCGTCGTAGCCCGCCCCGGCCTGAAACTCGCTGACGACGATCCCCGGCTCCACAAGCGTCACCCGGACCCCCTTGGGCCCAAGCTCCCGCCGCGCCGCTTCGGCCAGCGAGTTCACTCCGAACTTGCTGGCGCCGTACATCGAGCTGAACGGCGAGATGTGGCGCCCGACCGTCGAGCCGAGCACCACGATGTCGCGCGAGGTGTTCTGCCACGACTTGCGGTCGAAGCCCTCGGTCATGCGGACCGCCGCCGCCCGGATCAGCCTCGCCGCACCAACAAGATTCAGGCGGACCATCTCCTCCCACTTGGAGTCATCGGATGTCACCACCGACCCGCCGAGCCCCCGACCTGCATTGACGATCACCAGATCCGGCGCGGCCCCGAACCGGGCGCCCGCCTCGGTGAACATCCGCTCGATCAGCTCCCCATCGGCCGCGTCGCCGGGGACGCTGACGGCCTTTGTCGGCCCGCCGAACTCCTTGACCAGGTCGTCGAGCTTCTCTTTCCGACGCGCATTGAGCACGACCCGGGCCCCCGACGCGACGAGCGTCCGCGCCGTCGCCTCGCCGATCCCAGCCGAAGCCCCCGTGATGATCGCGATCCGTCCTTCAAGCTCCGCCATTGCCAACAAACTCCTTGCAACCCCAGTCTCTTTATCTCTCCGTCTCTTCGTCTCTTCCCCTACGGCTGCGTCAACCGCAACCGATGGAACGCTTCGGCCGTCAGCTCTTCCCGCGTGTTCGAGTCGATCCTGTGCCGGAAGAAGCCGGTGCGCCTGCCCGAGGCGTCCTCGATGAAGCCGTAGAAGTATTGATAGCCCGTGCGCGGGCTGAGCCTCACAGACCACTCGCCGCGAGCCCCGACATCGACGCGTTTCGGATCGGGGTCGTTGTGGTCGTAGATGAAGACGGCCGACCCGCGCGACGCCGTGCCCGAAAGCTCCGAGAAGAACGCGCTGTCGGCCATCGGTCGCGAGTAGGCGAGCGTGAAGCGGGCCGTCGCCGGGTCGAACACGCGCCGGTGGAACTCGCGCCCGCGCAGCGCCAGCACCGCCCGGTGCGCCCGTTCGAGCGTGCGAAAATCGGGAGCCGTGAAGTTGTACGCGTGGCTCTGGGCCCGACCGTCGGCCAGGCGGACGGCGCTGCCCGTCGGGTAGTCCTCGATCTCCGTCGCCCCGGCGTCACGCAGCGCTCGACGCACCGCGTCCGCCTCGGTCAGCC
>SLFH01000149.1 GCA_007124345.1 Phycisphaerales bacterium
TATGGCCCGCATCAGGCTGCTGAACCCACGCGCCAGCGTGTAGACCACGATCCCGAACGAGTAGTTGCTCGCCGACAGAAACGCGACGGGGATCGAGATCAACAGCGCGACGATCGTGCCCCAGAGCGCCATCTCGATCGTCCCGACCATCAGGCCGACGCAGCGTTCGATGTACCCCGCGGGTCTGACATAGAACGCCTCGGCGGCCGAGCCCGCGTCGTCGGGCCAGAGCGGGCGTGATTCGATTCGGGCGGACCAGGGCAGCGGACCCGAAGCTTCACGCTCCATCGCCCGCGTTGCTCTCGCTTCGTCGTCGCCGCCGAGCTGGACCATCCGCTCGACGCGATGGGCTGTTTCGACCTTCGGGGGCCATGCGCGGTTGAGAAACTCGCCCGCCTGCTCGATCGCCGACGGCGTGTCCGCGACCGCGTCGTGGAGCTTCTGGTTGTAGAACGAGCCGCCGAGCAGCACGAGGAGCGCCAGCACCAGCGTCGCCGACCCGGGGCCGAATTGGCGGTTGATCTCCCACCCGGGATGGATCTCACGCGGCTTCATCGTGCGGCCGCCATCTGCTGGGCGGATCCCGCGTTTGATTCAGGCTTTGTGTCCGCCGGCCGCTTCGATTCCGTCAGCAACTCCGTTTCCCGGGCGCTCTTTGGACCGCCATCTGAGTAGATCGTCGAGACCGTTTCCTTCTGCAATAGATCCGGCGCTCCGTCGAAGACGACCTTTCCTGCCCGCATCGCGACGATGCGGTCTGAAAATGCTCGCGCCAGGTCGACCTGGTGCAGGCTGCACAGCACCGTGGCGCCGGTCTGCTCGGCGGCGCTGCGCAGGAGCGCCAGCACAGTGCGGCTGGTCGAAGGATCGAGGCTCGCCACCGGTTCGTCGGCCAGCACCACGTCCGGCCTTGCGATAAACGCCCGCGCGATCGCGACCCGCTGCTGCTCGCCGCCGGAGAGCTCAGAGACCCGACGCTGCAAGTAGGCCGGCTTCAGGTTCACGCTTTCAAGCAGCTCGCACGCGCGGCGTTCCAGCGACACCGGCCACCGCCGCAGCAGCACACGCCAGTGCGGCACCACGGGCAGGGCGCCGGCGATCACATTGTCCAGCACGCTCAGCCGCGGCACGAGATTGAACTGCTGGTGTATCATCCCGACGCGCCGCCGGATTATCTTGGTTGTCCTGGGCAGGACCGGCGTCCCGCCGACAAGCACGCGCCCCGATGTCGGGCGCACCAGCCCGTTCACCGTCCGCAGCAGCGTGCTCTTGCCCGAGCCGGAAGGGCCGAGCACGACGCAGAACTGCTTGGCGTGCACTTCGAGGCTCACGCCGTCGAGCGCCGGCTGGGCGCCCTTGGTGTACCTCTTGGTGATGGACTGAAAAACGATCACCCTCGCCGCCCCGGACGTGACCGGTTGGCGAAGTCAGACAGCTCCCGGCGCAGCTCGGCGGTCACGGCCCCAAGCCTTGCAAGTGCGGGCGCGATGAATTCGTCATCGATCGCCGAGTCGTACCGGTCGGCCAGAGCGCCACCGTAGGCGAGGATCATCTCCGGGCGGACGCCCTCTTGCTCGTGGATCGTCGCGAACACTTCGCGCAGCTCGGCCTTGACCTCATCGCCCAGCCCGGCCCGCATCGCCAGCGGCGGGTTGGGGATCGGATCGCTCTTGACCAGCAGCACCACACGAGTCCCGTCGAGCGTCCCCTCGCGGACCATCTTGTCGTACGCGCTGACCGAAGCCGCCGCGGCATCGACATGCCCCGCCTGCAGCGCCGAGAGCGACGCGCTGTGACTCCCGGACATCAGCACGCCGCGGAGGTCCTGCACCGGGTCGAACCCCGCGTCGAGCATCATCGCGACGGGGTAGTTGAAGCTCGATGTCGAGTTGGGGTCGCCCAACGCGACGGTCTTGTCTCTCAGGTCTTCGATGCGGCTCATGCCCGAGTCCGCCCGGTGGAAGATGCCCGCGTGGTAGATCGCCTCGCCATCAACGACCGCGACCGCGAGCAACTCCGCGACCCCCGCCCGTCGCGCCTGGTGGTAGGTCACCGCCCCGAAGTGCGCGATGTCCACCTGCCCGGCCCGCATCCCCTCGACCACCGCGGAGTAGCTCGACCCCATCCGCAAATCAAAGTGCAGCCCGTGCACCCGCGTGATCGCGCTGAACAACGGCTCGTAGTCGTCCATCAGGTTCGTCTGGCCCGACTCGGTCGGGACCAGCAGCACCATCAGCGGCCGCTCGGGCGAGCCGTCCCGATCCTGCGAGCGAGCCGACCCGCCTTCCGATCCGCACCCCCCGATCAAGAGCAGTAACAACGCGAAGATCGCCAAGCCGAGGCCGGAGGTGAACGTCGGCGTGGGTGAGGCGTGCGGCATCGGTGTCGACCTTCCGGCGGGCTCTCGGCTCACCGGGGCGTGGTACGGTCCACGGCCCTCGGCGGACGGATGCTACAGGAATGTGACTGAGAGGCAACACGCCGGAGGCCCCGCGAGGTCCCTTTGACCAAGACTTAACGCAACGACGCGCCACGGGCCGTCGCCGGGCAGCCCAAGGGGAAACACGCGATTTTCTGGCGATGCGTGGGCTTGTCGGTTGGTCGGGCGGCCGGTGGGCAGCCCCGCAACGCCCGCCCGACCCCGCCCGAACAACCCCGTGCGAGGGTGGCGGGAATTGACTTATAATCAACATTGCTTAGGCTGTGCATCGTTCCGGCGGAGGCCGGAGGCACCAAACAGCAACGCCCACCGCCGCGGCAAAGGACTCGCGATGAAGTACAGCATGGTCGTCTTTGATATGGCAGGCACCACCGTCTTCGACGAGGACAATGCCGTCGCCTCTTGCCTCCGCGACGCCCTGGTCGCGGCGGGCTGCCCGATCACGCTCGAAGCGGTCGACCCGGTCATGGGCATGCCCAAGCCGCTGGCGGTCAGAGAACTGCTCGCCCAGTCCCGGGGCGAAGCGCCGACCGACAGCGAGGTCGAGCGGGTGCACGCCGATTTCCAGCGCCGCATCATCGACCACTACCGGACCGGGCCGAGCGTAAAGGAAATCGACGGCGCATCGGACCTTTTCTCAAGCCTCCGCAAGGCCGGCGTCCGCGTCGCCCTCGACACCGGCTTCGACCGCCGGACCGCCGACACGATCATCGAACGCCTCGGCTGGGGCGGCGGGCTGATCGACGACAGCGTCACCAGCGACGAGGTCGCCAACGGCCGCCCGCACGCCGACATGATCGAGGTCCTGATGCAGCGGGCCGGCATCGACGACCCGGCCCAGGTCGTCAAGGTCGGCGACAGCATCAGCGACATCGAGCAGGGGCTCAACGCCCGCTGCGGGTGCGTTGTCGCCATCGCCGGGCGGCGCACCAGCGGCGCCGAGGATCGGTTCGAGGGTGTCCGTGTGATCGACCACATCGGCCGGCTCCCGGAGGTCCTGTGACCGCCGGTGAAAACGGCGCGATGACGCCCATCGCCAAGGCGGCGGAGAAGATCGCGGCACAGGCGCAGATTGTGCCCTCTATCCCCGCCGGTTCGCAGCGGATCGCTTGGTCGATCCGCGATCTGCCCGAGCTGTTGCTCTCGGTCGGCTCGGTGCGGCCCTTGCTTGTGATCGACACCGCCGCCGTGCAGGCGAGCGGGGTTCGTCCAGAGCTCGATGAACTACTCTCTCCCGCCGAGGTCCGTCTCTTCGACGCCTTCACGCCCAACCCCCGCTGCGAGGAAGTCGCAGAGGCGATCCTCGCCGCCGCGGGCCACAACGCAGACGCCGTGATCGCCATCGGCGGCGGATCCTGCCTCGATGTCGCCAAGGTCGCCGCGATCGGCGCACGCGCGCCCGAGCACGCTCATGCGATCGCCAGGGGCGAGGCCCCGCCCCCCCAAGACACCCTCCCGATCATCGCGGCGCCGACAACCGCCGGCACCGGCAGCGAGGCGACGCACTTCGCTGCCGTGTACATCGGAGAGCGCAAGGTCTCGATCGGCGATCCGAGGATGCGGCCGGGCTCTATCATTCTGGATGTTGCGCTGCATCTGTCGATGCCCGCGATCCTCGCGGCTCAGACCGGTTGCGATGCGCTCGGCCAGGCCCTCGAATCGATCTGGGCTGTCGGGTCGACCTCGGCATCGATCCAGAGCGCCACCGCCGCGGCCGATCGCATCATCCCCAGCCTCGCCCCCAGCGTCACGACCGGAGAAATCAACGCCCGGCGCGAGATGATGGTGGGGGCCCACCTCGCGGGGAGGGCCATCGACGTCAGCAAGACCACCGCCGCCCACGCGCTCTCGTACCAGCTCACGCAGCGGTTCGGCATCGCCCACGGGCACGCCGTGGCCCTGACGCTCGGGCACATCGGCGCTTGGAACGCGGGCGTGTCCGTCGACGACTGCATCGACCATCGCGGCCCCGCGGATGTCCGCGATCGGGTTTCGCTCGCCGCGTCGCTGCTGGGCGTGTCGCCCGAGGGCATGCCCGGGGCCGTGCGGGCGTTGCTTTCCAAGATCGGCCTGCCCGCGACGCTGAAAGAAGCGGGCGTCGATTCCGGGGCGATCGCCGACATGGTCTCCCGCGTCGACCCCGTCCGCCTCTCCAACAACCCGCGGCAATTCACCAGCGAAGAACTCGAAGCGCTGCTGCATCGGGCGTACGACGGGGACTGACGCCGGGTCGAAGGCTCGGCGGATGAATCTGCTACTACGATTCGGCCTCGTTGAGCTCGTGATCCCCGCCCACATTGGTGTAGACCACGAGCACGACAGCCGGATGATCGTCGACGCACGCGACGCTGTGCGGCGTGTTGCCGTCGAAGTACGCGCTGTCGCCCCGGGTCAGCGTGTGCGACTGCTCGCCGTAGTCGAGGCGAACGCGCCCGCGGAGCACGAACATGAACTCCTCGCCCCCGTGCGCCAAGAGCGGGCGATCCTCTGTGGGCGGGATGCGGATCACGAACGGGTCCATGCTCCGCGAGAGCCGGCTGTGCGCGAGCGCTTCATATTCGAGCGTCGACTGTTCCTCGTCGCGCACCACCTTCGTCCGCTCGCCCCTGCGCACGACAACGATCGGCGGCCGCTCGTCGAGCCCCGAGAACAACTCCGAGAGCGAGACCCCCAGCGCCTGCGCGATCGCCGAGAGCGCCTGCAGCGAAGGCGTCACGCGGAAGTTCTCGACCTTCGAGAGCCATCCCCGCGTCAGCCCCGCGTGCGCCGCGACCTGTTCGAGCGTCAGCCCGCGCTCGGTCCGCAGCTTCTTCAGGCGTAGGGCGAGTTCTACCTGGTTCATCGGGTCTCTCCCCCTCCGGCCGAGAACGCCCCGGCCGAGAACGCCCCGGCCACCGGACGGCAACTGTACGCCCCGCCGGGCCCGGCGCATTCGATCTGAGGTTGCCGCTTGACAGCGTCGGACCCCGGGTTACCATGCCCGTCGTGAAGAACCGCCTCGCCAACACCTTCTGCCCCATGTGCTGCATGCGAATGCCATGCCCGGGCGGTCGGTGCGGGTGCAGCGTTTCGGTTCTTCGCCGCTGACGCGACCCTGAGTCAGGTCCATACCTGAGCACCGCCGTCCGGGAGATGGCGGTGCTTGTCGTTTTGGCCGCGCCCGTTCGGGCGTCGCCGGAGCGACCCCGCCTCAACGAAACAACTTGCGCCATCTTCGACCCTCATCCGCCTCCCCGCGGCCTGCGCGATCGCTGCGCGCCGCAGCCGAAAGCCGCATCTCATGTCCGACACAACTCCGAAACCTCAATCGCACCGGACCCCGGAAGAGACCGTGGTCCTCAAGCTCGGCAGCTCGATCCTGCGATCGCCCGCGGATCTGCCGCGGGCCGTTGCCGAGATCGAGCGCCGGCGCGACAACGGTCGCACCGGCGTCGTCGCCGTGGTCTCCGCGTTCAGAGGCAGGACCGACGAACTGCTCGCCGCGGCGGGCGTGCGGTCCCGCTTCGACCCTGGCGGACCGGCGCTCGCTTCGCTGCTCGGTGTCGGCGAGGTCGAAGCCTCCGCGCTATTGGCGCTCGAACTCGATCGCGCGGGCGTTTCAGCCGAACTGCTGCCGCCCGAGCGTGTCGGTGTGATCGCGGGTGAATCCTGCATCGAGGGCGAGCCCGTCCAGACCGATCCGCGTTGGGTGCTCGGCTCGCTCGGACGCGCCGGCGTCGCCGTCGTGCCCGGCTTTGTCGCCAGAACCCGCGACGGGAGGCCGGCGCTCCTCGGGCGCGGCGGGTCGGACTTGACGGCGGTCTGCCTCGCCGCCGCCATCGGGGCA
>SLFH01000103.1 GCA_007124345.1 Phycisphaerales bacterium
CTCGTCCGCTCGTTCGCCGCACGACTCGCCGATCGCTCAGGTCGAAAAATCCACTTTCAGGACGAACGCCTCACCAGCGCCGAGGCGGACTGGGCGATGGCGGGCAGCGGGCTGACCCACGCCCAGAAGAAGCGTCTCCGCGACGCCCTGGCGGCCGCCGCGATCCTCCGCGACTTCCTCGCCTCCCTCGACCGGGCCGCCCCCCCCGATCCCGACGGGGCCCCCGACGACGCATGAGGGTTCGGATTCAGGCCCGGACCATCCGGGAATGTGCGCAATATCGGGCCGGTTGTCGCTCTTGAAGCCCTCCCGCCCGATACAACCTGCCGAGGGTGGCGACAATCTTCACCGTCAGGAGGGTGCCCGTGCTGACAACGCTTGCGACTGTATTGATGATGGCCCTCACCACGCTCCAGAGCGCGATGCTCTCGCTCGCCCAACCCGAAGCCGAGCCGGAGGCCCCGATCCGCACCGCCGACGACCTGCTCCTCGCCCTGGAGCGCGAGGGCGAGGGCATCCGCACCCTCCGCGCGGGCATCCGCTACCAACGCGAGTTCGCCGTCGCCGGCGACATCCAGACCCGCACCGGCACGCTCTACTACCGATCGGCACCCTCCGATGAAGGCGGGCCCGACAGCCGCGCCTTCGCAGTCAACTTCGACACGATGCAGGTCGGCGGCGTCCTCCACCGCGACCGCGAGATGGTCTACATCTTCGACGGCTCGTGGGTCGTCGAGAAGCACCCCCGCGAGCGCCAGTTCATCAAGCGCCGCGTCGTGCCCGAGGGCCAGGCGTTCGACCCCCTCCGCCTCGGCGAGGGACCGTTCCCGATCCCCATCGGCCAGAGGCGCGACGACATCGTCGAACGCTTCGAGGCGACGCTCGCCCCCGTCGAGGAAGGGCTGTGGGACGAAGCACTGGTCGACTTCGCCTCGCGCAGCACGACTTTCCAGCTCCGCCTGGTCCCCCGCGCCGCGTTCGCGCGGGAACTGGAGCTGACCGAGGTGCGGATCTGGTACGAGCAGAGCAGCGAAGGCCCGCTGAGGCTCCTGCCCCGTATGGCCTGGACCAAAACCGCCGACGAGGACGAATCGATCGTGCAGCTGATCAATGTGCGTTTCAACGAGCCGCTGCCCGAGGGCGTGATCGACACCGTGCCGCCGGGCGCTGGCTGGGATGTCGACATCCGCGACGACTTCGCAGAGAGGCGCCGATGAGGCGGCGGCTCGCTCCGGCCCTAGCGCTCTTTGTCGCGGCGCTGCTGCCCGCGCACGCGCTGGCGCAGGCCGAGGGGCGTCCGAGCACGGCCCCCGAGGGCGCGCTCGACGCGCCGGCGCCGACCGAACGCAGCGACATCTCGCCGACCGTCCGCCGACTGCTCGACTCTGAGTTCATCGACGAAGAAAGCGCCCGCCGACTCCGCCTCTTCCACGGGCTCTGGACCACCGAAGACCTGCAATCGCCCGGCGCGATGGCGACGGTCGCCCTCAGGCGGGGCCTGCTCGACCACCCCGCCCTCCAAGACGAGCTGACGCCGACGCTTGTGCGCGCCGAGGCGAAGGTGCTGCGGGGCGAGCTGCCCGAAGCGCTGGCGCTGCTCGATGGCGACGGCTCCGTCCGGGCCGCAGCACTGCGCGCCGAGGCGCTCTTCCTGGCGGGCCGACTGCAAGAGGCGGAGGCGGAGACCGCCCGCCTGCTGCGCGACACCCCTCGCCGTGCGCTCACCGACGACGCGGGCGCGATCGCGGCGTTCGCTCGCGCCATGACGCTCCGCCTGAACTTCTTCGGCCCAGGCTCCGCCGAGGCGGGCGTCGCGTCGGACTTCCAGGCGCTCATGCGCCTGCTCGCGCGCGGGCGCGACGAGGTCGACCGCCTCGACTGGACCGTCCGCCTCGCCGAGGCCGAGCTGCTCTTCAGCAAGCGTCAGTTCTCCGAGGCGGCCGACGCGCTCAACGAGGTCATCCGCCTGAACCCCGGCCTCGCCCGCGCGTGGTACCTCGCGGGCCGGATGCGCGTCGAGGGGTTCGACTTCGCCGGCGCGACGCAGATCGCGGCGCGCCTCGACGCCCTCGCCTCGGAAGTCCCGGGTGCCGCACGTCGCACCAGCGTCTACGCCGATCTCTTGCTCGCCAGAACGATGCTGCGCCAGGGCGACTGGCGGGCCGGGCTCGAAGCGCTGCGCCCCACGCTCGCCCGCTACCCGAAGATGCGCGAAGCGCTCGCGGTCGAAGCGGCGCTGGTCGCCTCGTCGTTCGCCTTCGCCGACGCCGAGGCGCTGCTCAGCGCGTTCGACGCCCGCTCGCCCGGCTCGCCCATGGCGCTCTACGAGGCCGGGCGTGAGCTGGCGTTCGGACGCCAGTACGAGGAAGCCGCGGACCTGCTCGAACGCGCCAACGCGCTCTTGCCCACCTGGGCCGACCCCGTGCTCGAGCTTGGGCTTCTGGAGATGCAGTCCGGTCGCGACGACCGCGCCCGCCTGTGGCTGCGCCGCGCGGTCCGCATGGACCCGTTCAACCGCCGGGCCGAAAACAGCTTCCGCGTGATCGAAGAGCTCGCGAGCTACAACACGCTCGAGAGCGATCACTTCATCGTCCGCTACAAGCCCGGCATCGACGCGTTGCTCGCTCGCGAGATGATCGAGGAAGCCGAACGCATCCACGAGCGCGTCGCCGGCGACGGGCCCGGCGGGATCGACCACACGCCCCCGCGCAAAACCACTGTCGAGCTTATGCCCGATCACGAATGGTTCAGCGTCCGCATCACCGGCATGCCCGCGATCCACACGATGGCCGCGGCGACCGGGCCGGTGATCGCCATGGAGTCGCCCCGCGGCGGGGCTCGCCAGTCCGTCGGGTTTTACGACTGGGCCCGCGTGCTCCAGCACGAGTACGCCCACACCGTCACGCTCAGCCGCACACGCAACCGCATCCCCCACTGGTTCACCGAAGCCGCGGCGGTCCACCTCGAAGACCGCCCGATGCCACCCGAATGGATCGGCCTGCTCGCCTCGGCCTACCGCGAGGGCCGCCTGTTCGACCTCGACAAGATCAACCTCGGGTTCATCCGCCCCGAGCGCCCCGCCGACCGCTCGCTCGCGTACGCGCAAGGGGCGTGGATGTACCGCTTCATCATCGACGCGTGGGGCGACCGGGCGCCGCTGGAGTTGATGGACCAGTACGCCAAGGGCCGCTCGGAACGCGAAGCCGTGCGCGAGGTGCTCGGCGTCGAGGTCCACGAGTTCATGAAGCTGTTCATGATCCGCGCCCGCGAAGACCTGCAATCCTGGGGCGTCCTGCCGCAAGAGGGTCAGCCCGACGCGGGAGAACTGCTCGGCTCGTTCGTCAAGGAGTCCTACGGCGGCGGGCCCGACCCGCTCCGCCTGCGCATCCTCCTCGCAGAACACCCCGACCACACCGGTCTCCTGCGGGCCGTCGCGGTTTCGCGCTCCGACGGCAACCGGCTCGACGATCAGGCACGGGAGCTCTGGGAACGCCTCGCGACGCTCATGCCCCACGACCCCGAGCCCAGGCGACGCCTCGTCCGCCACGCCCGCGCCAGCGGCGAGGACGAAGTCGCCATCGAGCACCTCGAATGGCTCGACGAGCGCGAGCAGCACTCTCCGGCGTACGCCGCCGAACTGGCGCGCCGGTACGCCGAGCTCGAACAGTTCGGAGACGCGCTGGCGAAGGCGAACCGGGCCGCGACGATCGCGCCCTTCGACGCCTCGACACGCGAGTTCGCAGCGACGATCGCGCTGCGGGCGGGCGAGCATCGCCACGCCGAGCGCCACCTGGTCGCCCTCGGCGAGATCGAGCCGGGGCGAGAGATCCACAAGCGACGGCTGGAGGCGGTGCGACGGCTGATCGAGGAATCGTCCTCAGCGCCCCAAACAGAGCGAGACTCAGGATGAATCCTGCGATGAACCACGCGACGAGCGCCGAGATGATCGCTTGGAGGAGCCCTTGCCGCCCCGTGCGTCGGACGGCGCCGGCTCGCTGCTGACCTCCCAGCCCGTCCAGTCCCGGTAGAGGTTCTGCAGCTCGGCCGCGATCTCGTTCGGGGCTTGGTCCGCTTGGAGCTCGACGGGCTCTTTGATGTGCACCGTGAAGCGTCCGGGCCTCCACAGGCTCGCCCACGCCGGATCGACCGTCCGCCCGCCCTCGATGAGCAGCGGCAGCACGGGCGCCTTGGTCTTGCGGACCAGCACACCCACGCCGGGCAGAAACGGGCGGAGGGTTTTGGCGGGGCGTTCCAGCCCGCCCTCTGGGAAGATGCCCAGCACGCCGCCGTCCTTGAGGTGGCGGACCGCCTCGCGCAGGCCGCCGGAGGTCGGGCGCTCGCGATCGACGAAGATGACGCGATGCCACCTCCAGATCGGTTCGAGCCACGGGTGGCGCATGTCCTGGGCCATCACCCAGCGGATCGGGAAGGGACAAACCGCCTGGACGAGCAGCGGGTCGACCCCGGCGGTGTGATTGGCGACGACGATCAGGGGTCCGGGCGCGCGCACCTCGGGCATGTGCTCGGCGCCACGCACGCGAAGACCCTGGAACAGGAGGGTGTACCCCCGGCCGAACCGGTAGAGCAGCCCGCCGGCGATATTCCCCCACGGGTTGTCCAAGAGCCAGCGCGTGACGAAGCCGGCAAACACGAGGGCGACAAGGCCCGCGATGATCCAGAGGGCCACGCTCACGGCGGGCGATGTTAGCAAGCGTTTACGAACGGGGGCTGAATCACGGGCAAGAAACCGGGGCGAGGGGTGCTGGGGAAGGCAACGGCCTTCTGCTGCACTTCGAACGACGCGATCAAGCGCCCAAAGCCAAGCCTCGGCCGCAGAACGAAGCAGTGCCCTGCGCCCAGCCCAGTGCGCCCCGCGCCCGCTCTCCCCGCTTGGAGCGATTCCGCCGATGCCCGTCCCGCTTACTGTTCGGCGGATGGCCGACCTCTTCCAAGCCCGCCGGGACCAGGCCCGCTCGCGCGTCGAGCCGCTGGCGGTCCGCATGCGCCCGCGCACGCTCGACGAGGTCGCCGGCCAGCGTCACATCATCGGCGAGGGCAAGCTGCTGCGCAGGATGGTCGACGCGGACGCGATCACCAGCCTCCTCCTCCACGGCCCCCCCGGAACCGGCAAGACCACCCTCGCGGGCGTGATCGCCGGGGCGACGAAGCGCCGCTTCGAGCGTGAGAACGCCGCGAGCGTCGGCGTGAAGCGCATCAGAGAGATCATCGACGAGGCGACGCGCCGTGTCGAAGACGGCGGGCCCCGGACCATCCTGTTTCTGGACGAGATACACCGCTTTACCAAGGCCCAGCAGGATGTGCTGCTCGGCGATGTCGAGCGGGGGCTGATCACGCTGATCGGGGCGACGACGGAGAACCCGATGTTCGCGTGCAACTCGGCGCTGGTCAGCCGCAGCACGCTCTTCCGCCTCGAACCCCTCTCCGAGGACGACATCGTCGGCGTGCTGCGTCGGGCCATCGCCGACCCCGAGCGGGGCTACGGCAACCTCAAGATCCGCGCCGACGAGGACGCCCTGCGCGTCTGGGCGACCAAGAGCGACGGGGACGCCCGACGGGCGCTGACGGCGCTGGAGGTCGCGGTGTTGTCTTCAGCCACTCCATCGGGCGGCGCGCCGGGAGAGGCCGGCGAGATCGTGATCGATCGGCAAGTCGCCGAGGACTCGATCCAGCAGAAGGCGGCGGTCTACGACGGGACGGGCGACGAGCACTACGACGCCGCCAGCGCCATGATCAAGTCCGTCCGGGGCTCGGACCCCGACGCGGCGGTCTACTGGATCGCGCGGATGCTCGAAGCGGGCGAGGACCCGCGCTTCATCGCCCGACGCCTGGCGATCCTCGCCAGCGAGGACATCGGCAACGCCGAGCCCAGGGCGATCATGGTCGCCCAGGCCGCGTGGCAGCTCGTCGAGCGGATCGGCATGCCCGAGGCGCGGATCACCCTCGCCCAGGCGGCGGTCTTCCTCGCCCTCAGCCCCAAGAGCAACGCCTCGTACATGGCGATCGAGAAGGCCGCCGAAGACCTCCGCGAGGGCCGGACCCGCCCCGTCCCTCCCTTCATCCAGGACACCAACACGCTCAAAGGCGTCCACGCCCCGGGCCAGAAGCTCGTCAAGGGCAAGGGGTATCAGTACAGCCACGACGCGGCGTATGTCGCGATCGGGGGCGTCACGCACCAGGACTACCTCGGCGTCGAGCAGCGGTACTACCTCCCCACCGAGAG
>SLFH01000142.1 GCA_007124345.1 Phycisphaerales bacterium
GAGGTTTTCGGGAAGCGTTCCGGAAAGACTCAATTCCGGGATTGAAACACCCCGTTGCCGATTCATCATCAGCGCCAGCCAGCGCGCCAGCCACTGCCAGGTCGCGGCGGCATCCTGTTGCCATTGTTCAAGAATGGCCGGTGAGTAGCGATCGGCACGCGAGTCGGTCAGGACTTCGAGTATGGTCAGACCGCGATCGAGTTCGCCGTCTTCAAGCATGGCCCGTGCGGCAAGCGGTGCGCCGCCGGACAGCATCAAGGCCGCATCGCGTCTGGGCGGGTCGACGTCCTGACAGGCTGTGCCCAGCCACTCGCGCGCCTGTTCGTTGCCCGGCGGGCGTACCGACACTTGCTGGCAGCGGCTGCGAATGGTGGCCGGCAGGCTTGCGGGCTGATCGCTGCACAGTAACAGCCAGGCGCCGGGGGACGGCTCTTCGAGCGTCTTGAGCAGGGCGTTGGCTGCATTGCGGTTCATGGCGTCGGCGGTGACGATGAGGCCCGCGCGATGACTGCCGATCGTGGGGGTGAGCTGCATTTTCTCGATCAATTCCCGGATCAGATCGACCGGGATGATCTGTTTGTCTTCCGGGACATCGATCTCGAAGTAATCGGGATGCGTCCCGGTCTGCAGCAACTGGCAGGATCGGCAATGTCCGCAGGGTTCGGCACCTTCCGGCGCCAGACACAGCAGACGGGCGATCAACCAGTTGGCCAGTTCGCGCTTGCCGACTCCTTCGGGCCCCTGGATCAGGGGCGCATGTCCGAATCGCCCCGCGTCCAGGCGAGCGCTGATGGCGGCCTTGTGTTCGTCCAGCCAGGGCAAGCTCATGCCAGACGCTCCTCGAGTACGGAGCGGATGCGCTTGCTCACCGCTTCCAGCCCGAGACTGGCATCGATCACGGCAAAGCGCTGCGGCTCGCGCTCGGCCTGCTCCAGGTAGGCGGCACGAACCCGCTCGAGAAACTCCGGCCGGGTCTGTTCGAATCGATCGGGGCCGGCGGCACGCTCACCGATGCGGTCCAGTCCAACGTCGACCGGCACGTCGAGCAGCAGCGTCAGATCCGGCCTGATATCGCCGTGCACCAGTTCGGCGAGCCGTTCGACCGGAACCCGTCCCAGGCCGCGTCCGCCGCCCTGGTAGGCCATGCTGGCGTCGGTGAAGCGGTCGCTGACCACGACCTTGCCGGCTGCCAGGGCCGGACGAATGATCTGTTGAAGGTTCTCGTTGCGGGCGGCGAACATCAGCAGCAACTCGGTCAGCGGCGCCAGTTCACCGGTCGCCGGGTCCAGCAGCAGTTCACGAATCCGTTCTGCCGGTGGCGTGCCACCGGGTTCACGGGTCAACACGAATGTTTTGCCGGCCGTCGTCAACCATTCGCGAATGGTCGTGATTGCGGTTGATTTTCCCGCCCCCTCGCCCCCTTCAAGGGTGATGAAATAACCCGCCATCAGCGTCTGCCCCGGATATAGCGATTGACCGCGGCATTGTGTTCGGCCAGCGTGTCGGAAAACTGGTGAGTCCCGTCGCCGCGCGAAACAAAATACAGCGCGGTGCCATCGGCCGGGTTGGCGGCCGCCTCGATCGACGCCCGGCCCGGCAAGGCGATCGGCGTCGGAGGCAGGCCGTGGCGGGTATAGGTGTTCCAGGGGTGGTCGGTGCGCAAATGAACCCGCCGGATACGGCCGTCGAAATCATCGCCCAGGCCGTAGACGACGGTCGGATCGGTCTGCAGGCGCATGCCGATCTGCAGACGCCGGACGAATACGCCGGCGACCCGGGTCCGTTCGCTGGCCTGCCCGGTTTCACGCTCGATGATGGAGGCCAGCACCAGCAATTCTTCCGGTGTGTTCAGCGGCAGGTCAGCATCGCGTGATGCCCAGGCTTCAACCAGTGCCCGGTTCATCGCCTCATGGGCGCGCGCCAGCAGGTCCAGGTCGGTGGTGCCGCGCACAAAGAAATAGGTTTCGGGAAGAAATCGGCCTTCGGCGTAGCAGTCATCGCAGCCCAGCCGGGCCATCAACTCGGCCTCGTCCAGATTTCGAGTGCCCTGCCGCAGGCGCGGGTCGGCCGCCAGCACCTGGCGCAGACGCGCGAAGGTCCAGCCTTCAATGATGGTCAGGCGATGACTGCGTACTTCGCCACGTTCGATGCGGTCGATCATCTCGCGCACGCTCGTGCCCGGGGGAATCAGATACTCGCCGGCTTTCAACTGCGGCGGGTTCAATCGGCCCAATACGCGCCAGCGCCAGTCGGCCCGGGTCACTCCCAGGGTTTCGAGCTGACGAACCATTGCCGTGTAACTGGTCCCGGGCGGCAGCCACAGCACCAGCGGTCCGTCGGCATTGACCGGCTGGTGACCGAAGCGCTGAATCTCGTTGTAGAACCAGTATCCGGCTCCACCGACAAACGCCAGGAAAATCAGGAATATCAGGAAAAACTTGCGCATTTAGCTTTCGAGTCGATCCGTCCAAAGCCGTTGCCAGGCCCGGCAGCTTGGTCCTGCCTCGAGCCGGCGCTCATCCATGGCCGTGATCGGCCGGATGCCGGCCACCGAGTTTATCACCATGATCTCCTCGGCCCGCGCCGCATCGTCCCGGGTGAGACGTTCGGCTTCAATCTGCACTTCGTCCTGTTCTTCCAGCCATTGCAGACCGACCCCTGCGACCCCGGCTTGGGATGTCTCCGGGGTGAGGGCCCTGCCCTCGATCAGCACAACGAGATTGGATGAGATGGCCTCGACGAGGTGTCCGGCGGCATCGAAAAGCAAGGCTTCGTCGGCGCCCCTGGCGGCGCAGTCGCGCGCCGCAAGCACCTGTTCGAGGCGATTGCCATGCTTCATTCCGGCCAGCACGGAGCCGCAGGCCAGGTGAACCGGGCTGGTTACGGCACGAACCCCGTGCTCACGCTGCCGGGCAATGCGATCCGGCCAGGGATGTTTGTGCACGATGCGCCGGCAATCCGGCTCGCTCAGCGGTTCGTAGGCGCGCCCGCCGCTGCCGCGTGAGAGGGTGACCCGGAGCACGCATCGCTCATCACCGGCCAGCTGCCGGCATTCACCGAGCAATTGGTTCTCATCCGGCAATACCAGTCCCAGCCGTGCACTGCTTGTCGACAGGCGTTGCCAGTGCAGCCGCCACAAGGGCGCCTGGCCTGATCGAAAGGCTATGGTCTCGAACAGGCAGTCGCCGTACAACAGCGCCCGGTCATCCACCGGCACGCTGCTGCCGGGCCTGCCGTTGATCAATGCCTCAGTCATGACCCAGTGCCCTGAGCAGACCACGTGCCTTGGCCTCCGTCTCGGCCAGTTCAGCATCGGGATCGGAGTCGGCGACGATGCCGGCACCGGTACGGAACGAGAGGCGATTGCCGCTGACCAGTATGGAGCGAATCAGGATATTGAGATCGAGGCTGCCGTCACGGCCCAGGTAGCCCAGCGCACCGGTGTAGAAACTCCGGCCCTGCCGCTCCAGTTCGGCGATGATCTCCATGCAGCGCACCTTCGGACACCCCGTTATGGTGCCGCCCGGGAAGACTGCCGCGACGGCGTCGGTGGCATGCAGGTGCTGGCGAAGCCGCCCGCGAACATTGGAAACGATGTGATGTACGTGGGCATAACTTTCAATGACCATCAGTTCATCGACTTCCACGCTGCCGGCCTCGCAGACCCGACCCAGGTCATTTCGCTCCAGATCGATCAGCATGATGTGTTCGGCACGTTCTTTCGGATGCGAGACCAGCTCCCGCGAAAGCGACTCGTCGAGGCCGACGGAATCGCCGCGCGGACGAGTGCCGGCGATCGGCCGGGTCTGGACACGATCGCCGCGGACCTCGATCAGGCGCTCGGGCGATGAACTGACCACCGTGCCACCGGGCATGCGCGCCAGCGCGGCAAACGGTGCCGGATTGGTGCGGGCAAGCGCCTGGTAGAGGCTGGGTGGATCGATATCCTGATCGCTTTCACCCTGCCAGGCACGGGAAAGGTTGACCTGGAACACGTCGCCGTCGAGGATCCACTGCTTGATTCGCCGCACGCCGTCGGTAAAGCGCGGGCCCGGATCCGCATTGAGCCGGAACTCCGGCGCACTCACCGGAAACTCCCTGGTGCGGCATGACTCGATTTCGGCCAGTGATGCTTCCAGTTCGATGTCATTCTCGGCAACCAGCCAGTGGCGTTGCTCGCGGTTGTCGTACAGCAATGCAGACCGACAGCGTTGCGCCATGGCGACGGGCAGACCATCGTCGGCCGGCGGGAGCTCGAGCGAGGATTCGATCTCGCCGGCCAGTTCATAACCCAGATAAACAAACCATCCGCCGACGAAAGGCAGAGTTTGGCTACCGGCGCCCTGATTGGCTTGCGACCACTGCTTGAGCCGCCCGAGAAACGTATCGGCGCTGCCCGGTCCTTGCAGGCCCCGGGATCCGGGCCACAGGGTCAGGGTTTCGTCGTCGGCGCGCAACAGGATGGACCAGCGACCGAGCGCTCCTGCTGCCGCCGAACTGGCCAGCAAGAATGGCCAGCGTTCAGGTGCCTGCTGGTGAATGGCCAGTAGCGAGGGGGGCTCCTGGAGCTCAAGCTGCCGGAACGTCGTGTTCATGGAACTCGCAGAGGCGGGTCAACGGATCCGGTCGGTAAACCGGTGTTACTCAAAGCGCTTGAGCGCCAGTGTACCGTTGGTTCCGCCAAAGCCGAAGGAATTGCTCAGGGCCACGCGAATCGGCTTGTTGCGTGCCTCGTGCGGCACCAGGTCGATGCCCCGACATTTCTCGTCGACTTCATCCAGGTTGATGGTCGGTGGAATGATGCCCTCGTGAAGAGCCAAGGTGGTGAAGATCGCCTCAATGCCCCCGGCAGCGCCGAGCAAATGGCCTGTCATCGACTTCGTCGAGCTCATCATCAGCTTGCCGGCATGATCCCCGAACGTTGCACGGGCCGCGTCGCACTCGGCCACGTCGCCCGCCTGCGTGGAGGTGCCATGGGCGTTGATGTAGTCGATTTCGTCGAAGTTGACACCGGCATCGCGCATGGCGCTGACCATGCAGCGTGCAGCGCCTTCACCACCCTCGGGCGGCGAGGTGATGTGGAAGGCATCTCCGCTCATGCCGTATCCGGCCACTTCTGCGTAGATGCGAGCACCGCGACGCTTTGCGTGTTCGAGTTCTTCGAGCACCACCACGCCGGCACCGTTGCTGAGTACGAAACCATCACGATCCGCATCCCAGGGCCGGCTGGCTTTCTCCGGCTCGTCGTTGCGGGTCGACAGCGCCCGGGCGGCGGTGAACCCACCGTAGGCGGTGGGTGTGGTCGCGTATTCAGAGCCGCCGGCAATCATGACATCGGCATCACCGTAGGCAATCATGCGAGCCGCGTCACCGATGTTGTGCGTGGCGGTTGTACAAGCAGTCACGATGGAGATGTTTGGACCCTTGTAACCGTACCTTATGGACAGGTTGCCGGCGATCATGTTGATGATCACCCCGGGTACGAAGAAAGGCGAAATACGCCGAGGACCGCTATCGATGTAGGTTTGATGGGTCTGTTCGATGGTCGAAATGCCGCCGATCCCGGCTCCGATCGCCACTCCGTAGCGTTCGGCATGATCGGGGTGTTCCTCCAGGCCGGCATCGCTGATGGCCTGCATGGCGGCCGCCATGCCGTAATGGATGAAGGGATCGGATTTTCGTGATTCCTTTGGGCTCAGATAGTCGCTGATGTCGAAATCACGGATTTCCCCGGCGATCTTTGCCGGAAACAATTCCGGATCGAACGCCTGCAGCGGCCCGGCGCCACTGCGTCCGTTCGTCACGGCGTCCCAGGCAGAAGGGACGTCATTGCCCACGGGAGAAATGCATCCCAGTCCGGTAATGACAATGCGGCGATCACCGAGCATGGGCGCTGCTCCCGGCGGCAAGGAGAAGTGAACAGACCTGGGTCATCAGGATTACTTGTCGACGTTGGCCTTGATGTAATCGATCGCCTGCTGAACGCTGGTGATCTTTTCGGCTTCTTCGTCGGGAATCTCGCACTCGAATTCTTCTTCCAGCGCCATGACCAGCTCCACGGTATCCAGGGAGTCGGCACCCAGGTCGTCGACAAAAGAAGCGCTGGCGGTGACTTCCTCTTCCTTGACGCCCAGCTGTTCGATCACGATTTTCTTGACTCGTTCTTCAATGCTGCTCATTGGTGGTTTCCTCAGTTGAACTAGGGTTGCCCGAAGCGGGCACATTGTAGTGA
>SLFH01000086.1 GCA_007124345.1 Phycisphaerales bacterium
CAGAGGAATCTCAGGTTCGTCAGTTGGTCCAGGTCGTCAGGCAGCGTACCTCGTATGTCATTGTTATTGATCGATACCATCCTCAGTGCAGGGATGTGAACAATCTGATCCGGAAACGAACTGTCGAGTTGATTATGCTGCACATGCAGTCGCTGCAGGTTACTCAAATTGGATAGTTGGGTGGGCAAGGAACCACTGAGGTTGTTGCCGTCCAGGTCCAGGCGTTTGACGTTCCCAGATGACCCGTCTGTGCAGGTCACACCGTACCAGTTACATGGGTTGCTTGTATCTAACCAGCCATCGCCGTTGTCCCAGTCATCGCCGTTGGTTCGGTCATACAAAGCTTCAAGTGCGTTGCACTCGTAAAGGGGTATCTCTCCAGGGCCATCACCGCACTCCAGCCCCGCTACCCCCATGTCTGGGTCTTCCACGCCTGGAACATGGCGTACAACATCTCCGTCACCAGCTCCGACCGCCACGAACGCTGGCAGTGGGTCAACAACGGCATCCAGCTCCTCCGCAACGACGCCATCCGTTTCAACAACTCCGACCTGCTCATCCACAAAGAGCTCGGCTGGATCTTCCTCCACAAGATCTCCGGCGTCACCGACGACGCCAACCAGTTCTACAAGCGCGAGCTCGCCGCGGAGTGGACCGAGGTGCTCGGCGAGCCCCCAAGGCTCGGCCCCGTCCTCTCCGCCTCGCTGGCCAGGACCCTCACTGAGAGCCTGCGCGGGACGCACGGGTACCGGCTCCAGCTCCCCCGCAACGAGGGCGAGCGCATCGCCCGACGCTTCACATCCGTCGCCCGGGCCGACTTCGAGCAGACGCTCGAAGACGGCGTCGGCCCCGACAACACGCTGACCAGGCGCCAGGCCGAGGCCCTCGCCGAGATGCTCGAACGCTTCGCGGTTGCCGGTGAGCTGCCCCGCATCCCCCTGAGCCAGTATCTTGCCGGCGCGCTCTACGAGGCCTGGTTCGGCCCCGTCGCTGCGGCGCCCGAGACGATGGCCGACCTCTACCAGCGGAACCCGCAGACGCGGGCGCTCGTCGAGGCTATCCGCGCCAATGTCACCACCAACCTCGACCGCACCTTCCTCCAGCGGTACACGCGGACACGGGCGATCGCAAACTCCGTCTACCGCGACCGGCTCGACCAAGTCGGCCCCCGCTCGCGCGCCCTGTTCGACCTCGTCGAGGACGAACGCTTCGCCGACGCCTGGCCCGCCCTGCTCAACCATGTCCGCAGGCGCGTCCTCATCGACCACTACAACATGGAGCCGTCGCGCATGATCCGCTACACGCGGCGCTACGGGCCCATCGACTGGAGACACCCCGCAGCACACGCGCTCTACTGGACCACCCGCGGCGTCGAGCTCAGCCTCCGACGCGTCGAGGACCGCAACCAGGACGACTTCGACTTGATCAACACCCACCGCCAGGTCATGCACGCCCTCCAGGAGCTCTACCGCTTCGGCGACCTCTACTTCAGCTACCTCTACCATGTCTTCCCCTCGCTCCGCCTCGATCGAGGCCAGCTCGCCGACGGCATGGTGATCGACAGCCTCTACAGGGCCGTCCCCAACGCCTACTTCATCGACACCTACGCACAGACGCTCGAAGAGCTCCGCGAACGCGCCAACCAGTTCGGCATCTTCGAGGACTACCGCCGGCGCACCTACACCCTCTACTCCGCCGGCTACGAGAACTTCCTCAAGGACGCCATCCGCTTCCTCTACCGCCGCGGCGAGATCGAACGCGCCAACTACTACCACGAGAAGCTGATCACCTATGACAAGCGGAATGTCCACTACGCCGCGCTCACCTACGAGCTGGCCACCTCCATCGACGAGTTCGTCCGCGAGCAGTTCTCAGAAGACCGCTTCAAGACCCACTATGTCGCGGTCTCGGAGATCGAGGCCGCCCTCCAGGGCGCGTTCATCAACGGGCTGCTGACGGGCAACGACACGCTCTTCCAGCGCAACTTCGCCTACGCAAGGGCCTTCCACCGCGCGTATGTGCGCGAGCAGGTCGAGGGCATGGACCTCGCTGCCGCCGGCGGTCGCGGACGCGCCCGCATGGAGGTCGTCGACCGCGACTTCCGCTGGGTCGCGGGCAGCACCTTCATGGACCTGATCTCCACGCTGGATATCTCCGACGCCGAACGCGTCTACGACGCCGCGCCCGAAGACCTCCGGCGGTTCGGATACTGGATCATGCAGCGTGAGGTCGGCTCGGCGCGCAACCCCGAGATCGCCCTCGGCGGACGCGAGTTTAATGATGTCTTCCCAGAGCCCCCGGGCATGGACGAGTTCGAGCGATGGATGGACGAGCAACTCACCCGCTTCCAGTCCCGCTGAAGCGGCCCGCAGCCCCAAACTATCAGCCCCCCGGCTCTCAGCCCCCCGCGCAGAGTCGCCGGGCGGCCTCGGCGTAACGCTCCAGCGTCCCGAGCACCACTTCCTCGGGCAGCTCCGGTCCGGGCGGGCTCTTGTCCCACTCGCCCCGTGAGACCAGCCCGAGCAGGTGCTCGCGCACGAACTGCTTGTCGAAGCTCTCTTGCGCCCCGCCCGGCTTCCACTTGTCGCCCGGCCAGAAACGCGAGCTGTCGGGCGTCAGCGCCTCGTCGATCAGGATCGCCTCGCCCTCCGCCTCGCCGTGTTCGTCCAGCGGGAAGCCGAACTCGAACTTGGTGTCGGCCAGGATCAGCCCACGGCTTTCCGCGTGCTCGGCGGCAGCCAGATAGATCGCCAGCGACCGCTCCCGCAGCCTCCGCATCGTCTCGGCGCCCGCGATCGCGCACGCCTCGTCGAAGCCGATGTTCTCGTCGTGGGCCCCCTGCTCGGCCTTGGTCGCGGGGGTGAAGATCGGCTCGGGCAGCTTCGAGCCCCGCTCCAGCCCGGGCGGGAGCTCCACCCCGCACACCCGACCCGACGCTCGGTACTCCTCCCAGCCCGACCCGTCGAGGTACCCCCGCACCACGCACTCGACAGGCACGACCCCGCACAGCCGCCCGATCGTCACCCGCCCCGCGAGATCCTCCCGCGAGGTCGAGCCGATGAACGCCTCCTCGGGGATCTCGCCCTCGTCGGTCGAGAGCAGGTGGGTCCTGCAGAGCCCCTTGCCCTCGATCCAGCGGAGCCACCACGAGGCGATCGTGTTGAGGATCACGCCCTTGCCCGGGATCGGCGTGGGCATGACCACATCGAACGCGCTGATCCGGTCCGTCGCGATCACCAGCAGGCGGGGCGAGCCCTCCCCGTGCCCGAGCGTGTACACATCGCGGACCTTGCCCTCCCGTCGCCCCGGAAGGTCCAGTTCGGTGCGGAATAGGGCCTTGTGCTTCGGTTCAGAGCTCTGCATGGGCGGATCGTACCGCCCCGCGGTCCCCGTCCGGGGGAGGCGACCGGCGGGCCGGGGGCAAGATTTCTGCGCCATCGCTCCGGGGCGACAAGCGAACTCGGCGGCGAAACAATACCCTCTGGTCAACCCCGGGCCCGACCCAGCGGCCCGATGCCCCGGAGGGCCGCGATCCAGATGCTCTCGTTCGAACTCGCAGCAGCTTCAGCAGCCGTCCGAGGCTCCCTCTCCGCCCAGAGCTTCGCCTTCGGTCCCGACGATGTGCCGACGCCGGGCGCGGTCTCGATCGAGGACGGGGCGATCCGCTGCGCCGTGACCTCGCCCGAGTCCGCCGGGCTCTCGGTCGTGCTCGACCTCGACGCCCTGGACACCGAGCCGCGCACCGGCGAGCCGGACATCCGCCCCGAGCACGCCACCGGCGTCCTGGCGATGAAGACCTGCCTGCTCCCCCCGCGCGAGCGGCCCTACCTCCTGCTGCTGGAGCTCGCCCGGCGCCGGATCATGCTCTACCTCAACAAGCTCGAGCAGTGGGCTTTGTTCGACCTGCCCCAGTCCGACCCCGCCGCCGCCCGCTTCGAGGCCGCGCGCGAGCTCTTCACCCGCGCCCTGGTCAGCCAGCGCCACGAGGGCTCGCAGGAGGCGTCGCGTCTGGCCGGTCGGGCGCTGGTGCTCGCGATCGACGCGACCGAACGTCTCGCCCTGCGCCAGGCCGAACGCCTCTGGGCCGACCGCGTCACGGGCAAGCTCTACGCCGACGCCGTCGAGCACTACCAGCGTGTGCAGCAGGAGAAACCGCCCGAGGGCGCCCCGATCCTCTTGCCCAGCGCCACCGGCGTGTCGCTCCCGGGGCGTCCGCTCCTGGGCTGCTCGGTCAGCCCGGGCATCTACAGCGACCAGCTCGCCCGCCTCGTCGCCACCAGTTGCGACTTCGTGTCGATGCCGATGCGCTGGTCGGATCTGGAGCCGCAGGAGGGCAAGTACTCGTTCGGCCAGACCGACAAGTGGATCGAGTGGGCCGTGCGCAACGCCAAGATCCCCGTCGCCGCGGGGCCGGTGATCGACTTCCGCCCGACCGCCGTGCCCGAGTGGCTGTGGATCTGGGAGAACGACTACGAGACGCTGCGCGAGCTCGTCGCCGAGCATGTCAAGCAGGTCGTGACGCGCTACCGGCGCACCGTCCGCCGATGGACCGTCGCCTCGGGGCTGCACGTCAACGCCTGCTTCCCCCTCGGCTTCGAGCAGATGATGGACCTGACGAAGATCTGCGTCGGCATGGTCCGCAAGCTGCACCCTCAGGCGAGCATCGTGCTCGAGCTCACCCAGCCCTGGGGCGAGTACTACGCCGCAAACCGCAAGAGCCTCCCGCCCCAGCTCTACGCCGAGATGGTGTCGCAGTACCAGATCCCCGTCGACGCCTTCGGCCTGCGCGTCCAGATGGGCCAGACGCGCCTCGGCCAGACCTCGCGCGACCTCGCGTCGTACAGTTCGCTGCTGGACCGCTTCGCCGAGCTTGAAAAGCCGCTGATTGTGACTGCCGCCGGCGTCCCCAGCGAGCACGGCGCCAAGCAGCCCGACAAGATGTCGCGCTCGAACCGAGCCAAGGCGCCCGACGACATGGACCCGGGCTTCTGGCGCTCACGCTGGTCGGAAGAGCGCCAGGCCGAGTGGCTCGTCAACGCCTTCGCCGTCGCCATGGCCAAGCCCTTCGTCCACAGCGTCTGCTGGCAGGAGCTCTACGACACCCAGCAGAACGCCGAGATGCCCGCCGGGGGCCTCATCTCCGCCTCCGGCACGCCGAAGGCGGCCCTCGCCAAGCTCGGCGAGCTGCGGCGCGGCGTCCGCGACGCCAAGTGGCCCCTGCCCGCACAGGCGCCCACCGAAGAACACGCCAATGTCACCTGAGCCAGTCACTTGAGCCAATCACCTAATCCAATCACTTGAGCCGCGACAGTGGGGGACGAGCAAACAACATCCCGGGCCGACCGCGACTGGACCGCGGGACCCGCCAAGTGGGCCGCGATCGGCGTCCTCGGCTGCTTCGCCATCGGCGGAATGCTCTGGTCCGTCAACGCATGGCCCGACCGCATCGAGGCGGCAAACGCCCCGCCCGCCGACCTCCGCATCGACATCAATGCCGATGGCGTCACCCGCCTCCAGCTCGTCCCCGGCCTCGGCCCCGCACTCGCCGAGGCGATCGTCAGCGACCGCGAGACCCGCGGCCCGTTCCCCGGCATCGACGGGCTCGACCGAGTGCCGGGCATCGGCGCCCGCACCATCGAGGCCATCCGACCCTACATCCGCGCCGGGGATTGACCCGAAACGCCCGATCCAGATGCGGGCGCAACAATGCCCGCGAAACCTCCACCCCACGGACCACCCGCGCGATCGTTCGCGCCGGGGCCGCAAAGCCTTGCGCCGTGATCGGACCCGGACCGTTCCCCAAGCCACTCCCTTGTGACCAAAGCCGCGACACAAACCCCGCACCTCCTCGATCGCATCGGGCAAGACCCGGAGGTGCGCGATCTGGTCGCCCACCTCGGCGCGGGGCGGAGGACGGTGGTTTCTAGCGCCGCGGGTTCGCTGCCGGCGATGATCGCGGGGGTCGTCGCACAGTCGCTCGGGCGGACGGTGCTCTTGGTTACCGCCCACCACGACGACGCCGACGATGCCCAAGACGAGCTCGAAGGCCTCGGCGTCCTCGCCGACACACTCCCGGCTATCCAGAGTGTCGCGGGCGAAGGGGGCGGGGTCGAGCTGCACGCCCAGCGGGCCAGACTCCTGCACGAACTGCGCCGCGTCGAGCCCGCCTCGGACGAGGCTGGGGGCGATGGTGGGGGAGGCGCTGGCCGCGTCGTCGTCGC
>SLFH01000247.1 GCA_007124345.1 Phycisphaerales bacterium
CCGTCGAGCATCCGGTACACGCGTTCGAACCCGTCGCCCTCGCCCCAGTATGGATCGGGGACATCCGACGGGTTGTCGGTGTGCTCGGGGTGGAACGACATCATCAGCCGCAGGCGCTCGCTCGGCGCGCCCGCCTTCAGCAGGTCCTTCTCATTGGAGCGGTCCATCGCCAGCAGCATGTCGAACCGCTCGAAGTCGCCCGGCTTCACCTGGCGCCCGATCGAGGGCACGCTGATGTCGTAGCGCGACGCGACCTCGATCGTCCGAGGGTCCGCCCGCTGGCCGACATGCCACGAGCCCGTCCCCGCCGAATCGACCAGGAACCGATCCCGCACGCCCTTGCGCTCGATCTTGTCGAGAAAGATCGCCTCAGCCAGAGGCGACCGGCAGATGTTCCCCAGGCAGACAAACAGCACGCCGATCGTGTCACGCTCTCGGTTCGGGTCCTTGGGCATGCGGTCTTTCTAGGCGCTCGCCCGGCCCCAAGCCGCAACGGCCGACCGCACCGCCTCTGCAAAAGCGGCCGCCGGCTCTGCCAGGTCGACCGGCTCGGGCTTGTATCCGTCGGCGAGCGACTGGGCGAAGTCCCGCGCCGTGTCACCGGGCGCCGCCAGGCGGTCATCGCCTCCGCCGGTGATTTCCAGCAACCGGCGCATCGAACTCGGAACGACAGTCCGAACGCCCAGGCCCCTCGCGAGGCCGACGAGTGTCGCGACCGACGCGATCGGCTCGCTGACCGGCTGGACAACCGCCGCGTCCATTTCGACCAGCAGCGTCGGCAGCACGCCTTGGGGCGTCAGCAGCCCGTTGGTGTTTTCGAGCTGGCGGTGCAGGCGCACCGCCTCGGGTTTGTAGCCCATCCGGTGCGAGAGCACGCCGGTGGTGTGCACGCCCATCGATTCAAGCAGTGTGCCGACCCACGCCGTGAGCCTTGCGTCGCCGGCATCCGGCGGATCGGCGATCAGGCCCACGACCACCCCGAGCCCCGCGGGCGCCGCCCGCCTCCGGGGCGCAGAGGGCGTCACGATCGGCGCAGGCAGGCCCAACTCGCTCCACTCGGCCAGCGGCCGGTCCATCGGCAGGACAAAGCAGTCCGAGCCCGGCGCACGCCGCCGCCACCACGCCGCGGCCCCCGTGCTCCACGCGATCACGCGATCGAAGACCGCCGCGTCTGCGGGCACGGACCTCCGAGGCCACGAGCGCAGCAGCCCGACGCGCCCGAGCACGCGCTCGACCGGATCGGGCGAGAGCGCGACGCTGTAGCCCCCGCCGAGCCCGGCGTCGGCCGCCTGGCGTGCCCAGGCGGTCGGGCCGAGCAGCAGGGGGGTGTGGGCGAATTCGGGCAGGCTGTCTCGGATGAACGAGCAGGCCGCGAGCGAACCGACAGCGCCGCCCCCGCCTCCGGCACGGGGGGAGTCGAGCAGGTGCAGCACGCGTGGGCGCTGGTCGCTCACCGGCCGCGGCTGTCGCGGGCTTCGTGCTTGAAGAAGAGCTGGGCGACGCCGATGCCCGTCCACGAGGCGAGCTGATCCTGGGCCATCAGCATCTCCGTGCGGGTGCTCGGCGCCGTGCCCTGCTGCTGGGGCATGCTCAGCGAGACAGGGTGCCCGGCCCGCGTGTCTTCGCTGGTCGGCCAGAGGCGCCCGCCTTCCGCGACATCAATCACGCGGACGCGGACGCTCGACGAGGGCACGAAAGTCGTCCCGTCCGCCGACAGCGTGAACTCATCGATGCCGACCCAGATCACAAGGTCCGCCTCGACGGCCTTTCCGATCTCCACCATCGACATCGGCTCGCCGAAGCGCTCGCCGCGCGCGGCGATGATGGCGGCGCGCCCGTCGATGACATCCGGCGCCCGGCGCTGGTTGAGCAGGGCCTGCTCGGCCGCCTCGGCGATCTTCGACCGCAGGTCGGCGCGTCCAAGGCGGTTGGCCCGGTCGTCGACGAACACAACGACCGACTTGCCTTCGGGCAGCTGGAACTGCGCAGGAACAGTCGGGGGCCCTTTGAGCAGAAAGTACCCGGCGCCGACGATGTTGCAGCCCTGCATCGCGCCGGCGCCAACGCCGACAGCGAGAGCCGTCAGCACAAGCAGCAGCCGGTCAGAATGTGAGGTCTTTGGCTTCTTCATGGTCATAGAACATCCAGGCGGCACGCCTTGAAAACCTGGAGACCAGGGTCGAGGCGACCACCCCGGCCCCGAAATTGTCCTGCGAGAACCCCGAGCTGTCGGGGAAGCCGACGCGGATCATCCGCTGAAAGCGGTACTCGCCCGCCAGCGGGCCGTCCGCCTCGATCACCGCGACCATGCCCGAGGCCTGCCCGTCCCACAGGTAGCGGTTGCCCGGCTCGCGAAGACGGAACTCGTCCAGCTCGATAAAGACAACGCGGTCGACCCCACCGAGGGCCTGGCCCAACTCCTCGCGGTCCATCAGCGCCCAGCGAGGCCGCTGCTTCTGGAAGAGGATCACCTGCTCGGCGGGGACAAACCCCGCGGCGCCAGCGTTCTCGGCCAGGTTGGCGGTGATCCGTGCCGTCAGCTCGGGCACCAGCGCCGGGAACTCGGACTGCACCATCTGGCTCGCGGCGACGACTACAGCGAACGTCTTGCCCTGCAGGCCGGTGTACTCGGCGTACACCTTCTTCGGCGTCGCGTCGTCGATCGCCTTGGCGACCACCCCGGCGACGCCGAGGATCTGGCAGCCCGTCCCCGCGATCAGCATCGCCCCCGCTGCGGCAAGGGCGCAGAGGCGTCCGAAGCGGTGCGGGAGTCCCGAGCGTGTCACTTTGCGCGGCATCGATCCGAACCTCCGGTGGGTGTCCCTCGCGATCCTCGTCCCGCCCGGCCGCTGCCGGGCCCGGCGAGCATCCGGTACGCAGGCGGGGGACTGCCGGTCGCGTCAGGCGCCGGCGAATGTGGCGATCTTATAGACCCACCCGCCCAGCCAGAGGGCGGCGGTGGCCCAGATCACCCGCGACCGAAGCGATCGGGCGCACAAACGCCCGAGGTGCGAGCCGGTCGCGGCGGTGTACAGCCCGACCCAGAATACCACAGATGTGCCGATCACGAGCAAGGCCCCGAACGGCTGGGCGTGAAAAGACCCCAGGAAGTCCGTAGAGGCCGCCCGGGAGAACGAGGTCGTCATCCCGCACATCGGGCAGGGCTTGCCGAACCGCTCGGGCCAGGAGCAGGGGTCCATGCCCATCTGGGTGTGGGTGCCGATGCCCTCCTCGGCGGGGGTCAGCGACCAGGCGGTCACCATCAGGGCCATCGCGAGCAGGGCGACGCCAGCCCAGACCAGACGCACCGACACCGGCTCGGGCGAGAGCCGCCCCCCGGGCTGTCTTGCGCGTGCGTTCATGGTGAGATTGTCGGCCGTCGTCCGGACCCGGCTCGGTGAGCCGGGCCACCTACTCGCACCGGACTTCGCTTCCCTCAAGCGCCGGGCTCGGCCCGGCCAGAACTGTCTTTGGCCCGGCGAGGCCGGGCAGCACCGGGCTTGGCCCGGCCAAATCAGTCAAAGTTGAAGACACCCTTGCGGAACCCGTAGATGTAGGCCACAACAGTCGTGAACAGGAAGAAGAAGATTCTGAACAGCCAGATCCCCGCGTCGGGGTTGGCGGGGTCGAGGTTCGGGAAGGTCGTCGCCCAGGGGTAGAGGAAGATGATCTCGACATCGAAGACGAGGAAGACCATCGCGATCAGGTAGAACCGGACGTTGAACCGCTTGCGGGCCGTGCCGATCGGGTTCATGCCCGACTCGTAACTCATCCCCTTGTTGGCGCCGCGTCGGGAGGGCCCGATGATCTTCGTCAGCACGATGTTCGCGACGGCGAAACCGACCGCGCCGACGATAATCACCGCCAGCGGCAGGTACTGATCCAGCGCCACATTGGGCTGAGAGGCGAGCGTCGTCAGCGGGTGGAGCATCGCGCGCAGATCTCCGGGGACAGCGGGAGGGCACGATCGTAGCCGGACGAGCGCCCCGCGTCACGCTGTGTGCACCGCAGACTGCTCGCGCCCCGACCCATTGGGGGCCTCGCCCCGCAAAAGCCGCCATCTGGTGGAGGGGTGGCGGATCATCACGCCGGCGGATCGCTTGCCTGCCACTTCGGCAGGCTCCGGGGCGGGATCGGCCGGTGCTGTCAGGCGGGTGGGGCTGGATCGGGGTTGATCGGGGCGGAATCCGTCGGTGGCGGCTCGGCGAGGGCTGGCACGCTCTTTGCCCCTGTCTGAGCCAACGCGATCGGTCTCGGCCGGCAACGACCTTGGCCTTCCGCGGCAGACAGAACGATTTTCCGCCCGGCGGGGGCCGACCCTCGCGGGCCCAGCCCGCTTTCCGGGGCCGAGCAAGAGAGACCTTTTCAAAAGCTGGAGTCAAACGCCCATGGCCGTCAAAGAACTGACCTTCGACCTCGAGGCGCGTCAGGCCCTGCTGGCCGGTGTCGAGAAACTCGCCAACGCAGTCAAGAGCACCCTCGGCCCTCGCGGGCGCAGCGCCATCATCGACAAGAGCTGGGGCGGGCCGACGGTGACCAAGGACGGCGTGACCGTCGCCGAGGAAGTCGAGCTCAAGAACAAGGCCGAGAACATGGGCGCCCTGCTCGTCAAAGAGGCCGCCAGCAAGACCTCCGACGACGCCGGCGACGGGACCACCACCGCGACCGTCCTCGCCGAGGCCCTCTTCCGCGAGGGCCTGAAGTACATCGCCGCCGGCGTGGACGCCAACGCCTTGATCCGCGGGATGAAGCAGGCGGTCGAGGCGTCTGCCGCGGCGATCGACAAGCTCGCCACCCCGGTCGACATCTCGAACAAGAAAGACATCCAGAACGTCGCGTCGATCAGCGCCAACAACGACCCCGAGATCGGCAAGATCATGGCCGACGCCTTCGAGAAGGTCGGTAAGGACGGGGTGATCACGGTCGAGGAGGGCAAGAGCCTGGAGACCGAGGTCAGCGTCGTCGAGGGCATGCAGTTCGACCGGGGCTACCTCAGCCCCAACTTCATCACCGACGCCGACGAGATGAAGGTCGTGCTGGACAAGCCCCTGATCCTCGTCCACGAGGGCAAGATCGACACGATCACCAAGCTCGTCCCCCTGCTCGAGAAGGTGATGCAGGCCAAGAAGCCCCTGCTCATCATCGCCGAGGATGTCACCGGCGAGGCCCTGAGCACGCTGGTCATCAACAAGCTCCGCGGCACCCTCCAGGTCGCCGCCGTCAAGGCCCCGGGCTACGGCGACCGTCGCAAGGCGATGCTGCAGGACCTGGCGGTCCTCACCGGCGCCGATCCTGTGATGAACGACACGGGGACCGAACTCGACAACATCGAGCTTTCCGCCCTGGGCATGGCCAAGAAGATCGAGATCGACTCCGACAACACGACCGTGATCGAGGGCGCCGGCGACAGCAAGGCGATCCAGAGCCGCGTCTCGCAGATCCGGCGCGAGATCGAGTCCGCCTCCAGCGACTACGACCGCGAGAAGCTGCAGGAGCGCCTGGCCAAGCTGGCCGGGGGCGTGGCGCAGATCAAGGTCGGCGCGGCTTCGGAGGCCGAGCTCAAGGAGAAGAAGGCCCGCGTCGAGGACGCGCTGCACGCGACCAGAGCCGCGGTCGAGGAGGGCATCGTCCCCGGCGGCGGCGTCAGCTTCATCCGCGCCCGCGCCGCGGTCGAGAAGCTCAAGGAGTGGAGGTCGGTCTACGCCAAGGCGAAGGAAGTGACCGCCGAGGACATCGGGCAGGCCAAGTACGATGTCGCTGTCGGCCAGCATGTGGTCTGGACGGCGCTGGCCGTCCCCCTGCGGACGATCGCCGAGAACGCCGGCGCCAAGGGCTCGGTGGTCGTGGCGAAGGTCGCCGAGAACGAGTCGCCCAACTTCGGCTACAACGCCCTGACGGGCACCTTCGGCGACCTGATCGCCGACGGCGTGCTCACCCCGGCGAAGGTCGACCGCTCGGCGCTGCAGAACGCGTCGAGCGTCGCGACCATCCTGCTCGCCGCGGACTGCCTGGTGACCGAGAAGCCGGGCGACAAGGACGAGGGCGGCGCCCCCGGCGGCGGCGGCATGGACGGGATGGGCGGCATGGGTGGAATGGGCGGCATGGGTGGCATGCCGGGCATGGGCGGGATGGGGTTCTGACCCCGGCCTGCGCCGAGCATCCGTAGCCGACCCGTTTACAACTGAACATCAC
>SLFH01000298.1 GCA_007124345.1 Phycisphaerales bacterium
AGACAGACTTATAGGGGGGTATAATCATGAGATCATTTGAGAATAAATCCACCGAAGAACATCTAAGGCCAACAGCGAGATGGCGCACCGAAACGGATGCTATCCAATCTGGAAATATTAAAAAGCTCAATCCAGGAAGGGCAACTTCTTGTCATATGGTGCTTAGTGGCTTCAGTAAATACAGCGGGTCCATTGCAAGCCGTTCGATCCTTCAACTTCAGCAGAGGTGCGGCAATCAGTGTGCACAGCAGGTGATTAAATTGTCGAAAAAAACAGATAACAAATCGGAGGTAGTTCCGGATGTGGAAAGCGCGATTGAGACGGCACGAGGGAGTGGCTACCCACTGGATAGCAATACTCGCAGTAAGATGGGCAGTGCATTGAATGCCGAGTTCGGCAATGTTCGGGTGCATACAGATACCAGAGCCGACTCCTTGAATCGTGCGCTTAATGCCAAAGCATTTACAACCGGTCAGGACATTTTTTTCCGTCAGGGAGAGTATAATCCTGGCAGTTCCAGTGGCAAAGAATTATTGGCCCATGAACTGACCCATGTGGTTCAACAGGTCGGGAGTAAGATCCAGACTAGAGATGAGAATGAAACGGCGACATCGAACTGTACAACTCATAATCTTGGATTAAGCCAATGCATGCAGGCAAAGCTATCCGTTAGTTCCCCAGGCGATATCCATGAAAAGGAAGCAGATCGGATGGCACAGGCATATATTAAGCTGGAACAGCGGGGACCACTATCTGTGGAGAGCGGTCGAGGTTTGCATCGCCAGGCGGTTGATGACGAAAACAAAGAAGATCAAAAGCCTTTAATGGCTCAACTCAAGGGAGCTGAGGTATTACGCCAGCCTGAGGCAGAGTCTGAAAAGGAAAAGGAAAAAGGTCTAGTCCAGGGTAATTTTCAAAAAGGTGGGATCCAACGGCAGACAGCGCAGGAAGAAGAGGGAATCGAATAAAGCGACTTAAAAAAACTTATCGAGTAATTTAATTCCGAAGTCTTCCAAGCGAGAGATTATAAAAAACATGTAATGATCTCTTAACGACGTCAGCTTTAACAATTGAATTTTACATAGACCTAACCTAAAGAGGGCCAAAATGTCTCAACAAATTCGTCTGAGAAACCGGAAACAGACTAGAAGGATTCAAAACCTTCAACGCATTTCCGTGGCCCAAGGAGAAGCCCCACTAAACAGTATAGCGGAGGCGAATATTTTTACTCTTTCCAAGGGGGCGGGATCCATAAACAGTGATTCTTCACAGGTATTTCGTTATATATCATTGTCCAGAGGTCAACTGGATTTTGACTCTATCAAACCTTACAGCAAATTAGGGGTATTACGGCACCTGCAAAAAACTAAAGGCAATGCCACGGTAGCCCGCATTTTAAGGTCAAGAGTTAAAAGGAGAGGTTCTGAAATCATCGTTTTGCGGCGAAACGATGAAGCCGATAAGAGTAACGGTTATCCTCTATCATCTGAATTTGCAACCCGATCAGCCGCACTTGAAAAGGAGGCATTAAAGGCCGCGCAGCAGGTTTTATCGGGAGGAGCTGCGGAGCGCGAAATAAGTCCTGCGCCATCAGGTATACAACGTGGTATCTGGTCAAGAGTTAAAGGCACAATTGGACGTGGCGTCGAGTGGATTTCTGATAACATCGTTGGTCCTATCCGAAGCATGGTGGCATCTGGATGGGAATCTATTCAAGGTTTGGGTAGCCATATTGAAAAAGCCTATCGGCAAGCCAATCCAATGGCCCGAGACTGGTTTTCCCCACAGCACCTGCTTTTTCGAACTATTACTAATCTGAGGCGTAACCTTTATGCGGAGGCAATTGAGCGGCAGCGTCGTGCGCAGGCCAGACAACCCGGTATGGGACCAGCAGGTCCGACAACGGGTGCGGAAGAGTCCGGTTTATTGTTGGAGCGCATTGATGAGGTAGCCCGCGAGTTTGAGGACGTTGGCGGGCGATACTTTGAAATCAATAAAGAGATCACCGAAGGCGCGTTTCTGGGCGATTTTAAGGAAAACCCGAGTATTTGGAACACGATCGGGCAGATCGCTATTGGTTTTGTCCCCTATGCCGGACAGGCGGCTGACATAAGGGATCTTATTGCTTGCGGCAGAAAGCTAAAAGGGGGTGGCTGGCGAAGCGGTTGGCAATGGTTCGATTGTGCCCTCACGGTTATTGGATTCATTCCTGGTCTTGGTGACATTGTCAAGGCTATTGGGCGCGGGGCCAAGGGTTTGATTCGCCGGGCATTGCGCGGGGTTCTCAGGCATGGTGGTCGAATCTGGCGTGGTGGTGTGCGATTGGCAAAATCCTTGTGGCGCGGAGCCCGACAGTATGGTGCCAGGTTGCTGCGTGGTGCGGTTCAGACCGGGCGAAGGCTTTTGCAGAGGGGGAGAAGATTTGGCCAAAGGCTTGTCAGCGCTGGACGACGAATCGGACAACGGGTTCGGGGATTGATAGGTCGTGTCTCTCAGGGTGTTCGAAGGCTTGCCACCTCTGCCCTAAACCGTGCAAGAAATATTTTCACTCGGGCACGGGGTCTGTTCGGAAGGATCGTCGGAGGCATTACCAGGACTGCGCGCCAGGCAGTCGATTCCGCCAAAAACCTGGTTTCGCGTGGTCAAAGCATGATTCGGCGCGCCATTGCCGGCGGCCGTCGAATATTGGGCCAGATTCGAGACCGGGCGGTTAGCCTTGGGCGACAGGCTGTTGACTTCCTGAAAAACTCCAAGCGCAGGGCAATCGACCTTGGGCGAAGGCTGTATCAAAGTGCCAGAAACCGTGTCAGGCAGGCCATTAAAACGGCAACTCAGCGGGGCCGCCAAATTGCTTCACGGATATATAATCGGGCAAGCAGCATGGTTCGCGCAGGAATGAGGTGGGTCCGAGGTAGGGCGATTCCCTGGATTCAAATTAAACTTAGACCGCTAAAGGAAAGGCTACTTGGATTTCTACGGGATCGTTGGAATAGGCTAAGAGAAAAGGTTTATCGTGGTCTTGAAAAAGTTGGGCTGCGGAAAGTCGCGATTGGCCACTCTAAGCCATGGAACATGATGACACACACCGAGCGACGAGCATTTCAGCATAGTTACTCACGTCACGCTCATGAATTTGGATTGCCAAACTGGTCAAATAGAAATGCGGAAAGTTTGAGACAACAATTTAATACAGCTGCCCAGAACGTTCGTTCCAATGCACAGCGTGTTTTTATGACCTATAAACCAGTCGGGGGAGTAAGCCAACCGGTCCGATACTTTGATTATGTTGATTCCGGCGGGGTTAGATATTATTACTATGAAACATTAACAGGACAATTTGTAAGTGCTGGCCGAGCTAGACCATAGTTTCAAGGTAAAACATAATGGAAATAAGTTGCGAGTATCCGTTGGATCTATGAACTCATTAACTCGTGGGAGAAATTTATGTTGATCGATATATACGTGTTGGCTTCCGAGAGATCGAATGAGATTTTCGACCTTTTTATTAATAGTTGGATGAGAGGTTTTATTGAGGTGGCCGATGAGTACGAATTTCCTCAATATTCTGAAAAACCTCAAGCTGTTTACAGCACATACAAAAAACTTGTGAACAAACTGATGGATGCTCCACAAGAACCTCATTCTATATATTGGCGAGCACCAAATAAGGACATTGTAAAAGGTGGGATGGTATTTTTTACATCGGACTGCGCTATGATTGTGGGAGTGTCTATTGATTCCACGGATATGAAACAGATTTCTCGATATCTAAAAAAAATAGCAGATACTGTGGGTGGTAGTGCAGGATATTGCGCATTTGAGGAGCCGCCGCCCGAGACGGTTAAGGAGTTTTTGGATGCAGTTATGCTTTCGAATTATCCGAAACTGATTGATGGTCAAATAGTTAAGGATTGTATAAAAAAGTTATGGTAGATATCAGTATTTTGGCAAGACCTTCGGCCGTTGGCTTATCTCATTTAAACCGATTGATGCTTATTGCCCGTGAACTTATGAGTCGAGGGGTTGAAGTCGTGTTTGCCTTTAAAGCAATAAATGAAGCTGTGTCATTGAATGAGTTTCGATTTCTGCCTGTTGCAGACGTCGAGGTCGAGGATTTCAATATCAACGTCTTTAATTCCTATAAGAGGGAATTTATTGATTCAATTGTAGATGATGAACTCAAAGTTATTTCAGAAGTTAGTCCGGTTTTTGTCATGGGAGATTTCAGTTTGACAACGGCGATCTCATCTAAGATAGCTGGAATTCCATATATATCAGTCGTGAATGGCTATATGACTGACTACTTTAACCCTGTGGATGCAATGATTTCATCCAAGCGACACCCTTTAAAGCATCGTATTGCTTCCGTACTTGGTTCTGGCATTCATTTTGTAAAAAAACGTTCTCTATCAATGGAATTTAGAAAAGTGGCCCGTTCACGTGGCATAAATGACCTTGTTTCGCTCTATGATTTTTTAAGAGGCGATTTAACTTTGATAGCGGATTTGCCAGAATTCTGTCCATTGCAAAAACTTCCCAAAGATTTTCGGTTCATCGGGCCAGTCATTTGGGAAGGTGGGCACTCTGAGGATATAGATAGCCTAAATCAGCTTAAAAAATCTGGCCGCATTATTTATGTGACAACTGGGAATACAGGAAATGAAACACTGATTGAGTTGGCATTGAAGGCTTTTGGTGGGAAGCAGTCCTGGCAACTTGTTGTAACGAGTGGTGCCTACATTGATCCCGGGCGTTTTCCCAAAGTAGAAAATGTCGTCATGAAACAATTTATCCCAGGGTCTGAGGTTTTAAAGAGATGTGATGTGGTAATCCACTGCGGCGGAAACGGCACAACATATCAAGCAATGTCTCACGGGGTTCCAGCCGTAGTCATACCGTTCAACAGTGATCAGAAGATCAACGCCTGGCTGATTAAGAAAAATGGCGTTGGCATTCCACTGTCTCCTACCGGCTTAAGTGTTGACACCTTAAAACAAGCAGTTGCTAAAATAATACAGGATACTGCGATCAAGAAAAATGTGAAACGTTTTCAGGCATTGCTCAGCGAGGTTAACGGACCAAAAAATGCCGCTAAAGAGATAATATCATTTCTTGAAAATCAAGAAAGCGAACATTGATTGGATAAAGGATGAAACACTAATGGTACCAAAAGGATTGTCAGGCAGATCAGGAGTCAACAACATGCGCCAGGAGTTTGCCAAAGGCCTGATCTATACCCACGCACGCCTGAGCGAAAATACCAAGACCACCCTTGAGGCTGCTGCTTTTTTGTATGGGTTGATTGAGCTTCTGACCGAAAAGGGCCTTTTAACCATAGAGGAACTGGACGAACGCAAACATGAAGTTTCCAAGCGGTTGGTCATAAAAAACAGGATCAACGAGGTCGGAGTACTGCTCCAGGAACCTGAGTATGATAAATACTCATTTAAAGACGAAGCTATAATCGACTGCGAAAAACGCATACACCTGTGCAAGGCGGGCTGCTGCCGTCTGCCTTTTGCCTTATCCAAACAAGACATCCGTGAAGGAGTCCTGCACTGGGATCTGGGCCGGCCCTACATCATCTCTCAGGACAAAAAAGGTTACTGCATCCATCTCCAACGGGGGTCTTTCCGCTGTATGGTGCGGGAGTATCGCGCAGTACCCTGCCGTGCTTACGATTGCCGAAAGGATAACACTATTTGGCTGGATTTTGAGAAAAAGATCATCAATCCTGAGATTTTGCGGGATGATTGGCCGCATTGCGTCCCGTTTCAGGATGAAAGGAGTTAGCTCGCATGATCAAAGCCCTGGATCAAACGCTCAAAGCACTCTTGTTAAGGGACCTGCCGGAGACCCTGGCCGATCAGGTGCAGATCAGTTTTGCCACTCCCGATGATCAGTTTCCACCGCAATCCGTGACGCTTCCTGCCATTGACCTGTTTTTGTATGATGTCAGGGAAAATCTTGAACTTCGCAGTAATGAGGTGTACGTCACCCGTCGCAGTGATGGTACAGCCACCCGGGAAAAGGCTCCGGCGCGCGTGGACTTTTCTTACCTGGTCACCGCATGGCCAAGTGAGAGTGTCCCGGATGCAGCCGAAGATGAGCATCACCTTTTGGGGGAAGTCATGTGTGTGCTTCTTCGTCACAGGACGATCCC
>SLFH01000136.1 GCA_007124345.1 Phycisphaerales bacterium
ACGGATCCGGAGCGAGCAAACATACACCCCGAACCCAGATCTGTCAACGCTCCAAGCCCAACCTTCCGGGCCGCAGCGTTCACTCCCCCTTCGCACGCCCCAACGCCGCGAGCACCTGCTCGGGCGTGTACCCGTTGGACATCCAGGGCCGCTCCAGCCCCGGCCCCTCCACCACGAGCAGCGGGATCCCCGTCTGCCCCATCTCTTCCATGAGATCCCAGCCCACCGCGCTGTCGCTCGTCAGGTCCACCGTGATCGAGATGATCCCGTTCTCCCGCAACGCGCTCCGAACCGGCTCGCGGTTCAGCACCGCCGCCTTGAGCGCCTTGCAGTTCAGGCACCATTCCGCTGTGAAATCCATCACGATGATCCGCCCCTCGTCCCGCGCCTTCTCCAAAAGCGCCGGCGAGTAGTCCAGCCACACCCCCGAGATCAGCGTCAGCCCGTCCAGGTTCCCACCCGCCTCGGCCAGCAGGCGCTCCCGATCCTCGTACTGCTCGCGCGCCGAAGCTGTATCAGCGGCGACATAGAGGTACGCAGCCCCGCCCATCAGCACTCCGACCGCCGTGACCACAGCCCTCGGGATCGGGTTCTTCGTGATCCGGAAAGTCCGCACGATCAACCAAAGCGAAGCCGCGACCACAAAGATCGCGACCGCCCACCAGTGCAGCCGCCTCCCCATGTACGGGTGCTCGGCGACCAGCGAGATCAGCCCCGCCCCGATGAAGTACGCCGCCGCCGCCATCAGCAACAGACCCATCACCTGCTTGACCAACTCACCCGCGGGCCCGCCCTTGGGCACCTTGTTCACCCACCCCGGCTTGGCCGACAGCACCACATACGGGAAGGCCATCCCCACGCCCAGCGAGGCGAAGATCGTGATCACGACATCCGGCGTCGCCACCGCCGCCGCAGGCAGCAGCCCACCCACCACGAACCCGAAGCAAGGCAGCCCGAGCACCGCCGTCATCACACCAAAGAGGAACGACCCCCAAAGGTTGTCCGCCTTCGGATTCACCATGTACACGCTCTGCGGCAGCGTGATCTGGAACAGCCCCAGGAGCCCCGCGCCCATCAGCAGAATCACCAGCCCGATCCCGGCTGTGATCCACCAGATCCCAAAGAGCCGGCTCGGGTCAGCGAACTGCGCCAGCAGCACCACCGGCAGACTTAACGCCACCCAGAACGCCACAATCCCGACCGCCATCGCCAGCCCGAGCACCAGCGACTTACCCGGCGTCGCCGCGTGGCTGCTGATGGTCATGATCTTGATCGGGATGACCGGCAAAACGCAGGGCGTCAGGTTCAGCACGAAGCCACCGATGAACCCCAGGACCGCCAGCAGCAGCGTCAGCATGATCCCGGTGCGGGCTTCGAACTCCATGCCTAGGAACCGGATGGGCGGGGGCGCCAGCTCGGGCGTCTGGTCGGCCGCGCCGGCGGTCCGGGCCAAGCCCTCCCCTGCCGCCATCTTCGCAAAGACCGAGTAGTCAGCCCCTTGGAAGAGCTCGGGGTCTTTCGCCTCGGCCGCGAGGGCCTCCTCCTCGCCGACGATCCTGATCGTGACGGTCTTCTTGATGGTGGTCGGTGGATAGCAGACATCGTCATCGCAAGTCTGATAACGCACCGAGAACGGGATCTCGACCACGCCCTCGGCCGCCCGATCTGTGAAGTAGAGCGGCACAAGAATGACCGTGCGATCCTTGAAGACGCCCAGTTCCGCCTCGATGCCCAAAGCCGCGGTCGAGTAGATCTTCGCCTCGGGCCAGATCGTCTCGCCGACCAGCACACCCTCACCCCCGTTCTTGCCGGCGCCTTCGGCCCGGATCTCGCCCACCTCGAGGGTGGTCGGGATGGCCACCAGGTCTTCGAACTCAGGGGGCAACTTCGGGTCGTTGGGCCACGCGTGGTAGGTCTCGGCGAAGTCGAGCACCACCGCGACGAAGATCCCCGATCCGGGCGACACCACATCCCGCTCGGGGATCGCGCTGACGGTCACGGCCCCGTCGGGAGCGCCGAATCCGCCGGGCTGGGCCGGGCTCTGGCCCGCGGGCAGCAGGATGGCGAGCATCAGCCCGAGCAGGGCCGGGAGGAGTCGTCGGGAGTTGGTCGTCTTCATGCTGCCCCTTCAAGCAGGTCCGGCATCCTGATTGTTCCCGCCATCGCACCCCCGCGTTGCTTCAAGCCCCGCCGGGCATGCGTCCGATACCGGGCTGTTGCGCGGCGCGGCAAGACGCCCCTGCGCCCCAATTCGGGAGGATCCCGGCTCCGATGGCAGATGTTCTTGACCAATCCGACATCGATCAGCTGCTCGCGGCGGTCGATCAGGGCCAGGTCGAGGAAATCGCCCGGGACGAGATGATCTTCGGGCGAAACCGCCGCCCCCCCGGCGAGGTCGAGGTCCGAGTCTACGACTTCAAGCGCCCCGAGCGGGTCTCCAAGGACCAGATGCGGGCGCTCCAGACACTCCACGAGGCCTTCGCACGCAATTTCGGCGCGTCCCTCTCGGGCTTCCTCCGGACAATTGTGGAGGTCAAGGTCGCCAACTGCGAGCAGATGACCTACTCCGAGTTCATCTCGGGCCTGCCCAACCCCACCAGCTTCAACCTCATCGAATCCGACGGCCTGACCGGCCAGATCTGCCTCGAAGTCAGCCCGCTGATCATCTACCCGATCATCGACCGCCTGCTGGGCGGCACCAGCCAAGACCTGTTCATCCCCCAGCGTCCGATGACCCTGATCGAGACCAGGCTGATCAGCAATGTCACCAGCCGGGGCCTGACCGCCCTCTCCGAGGCCTGGGAAGGGATCAAGAAGCTCCAGTTCACGATCACCAACACCGAGAGCAACCCGCAGCTCGTCCAGATCGTCCCCCCCAACGAGGTGGTGATCGTCGTCGGGTTCGAGATCAAGCTGACCAACCGCGCCGGCACGATGAACCTGTGCATCCCGTACAACGTCATCGAGCCAGTGATGGAGGATCTGAGCGCCCAGTCGTGGTTCAACGCGGCCAGGTGCAACCAGACCGAGAAGACTCGCGGGGCGATCTCCAAGCAGCTCGGCCGGGCGACCGTCTCGGTCGCCAGCGTGCTGGCGAGGACGACGATCACGCTGGAGGACCTCGCCCAGATGTCGGTGGGCGACCTGATCCTGACCGACAAGGAGCTGGGCCAGCCCGCCATCGTCACCGTCGAGGGCGAGAACAAGTACCTCGCCAGGATCGGCCGCCACCGGGGCAACCGGGCGGTGCAGATCCTGCGCCCGATCGGGCCCGACGACCGGCCCTGACCGCCCTCTCCGGCGGTCACGAGGACGGCCCGCACCCGACAGATCCTTTCTCTCTGACGGCTCTGCGGGTTGACCCCGCAACGCCCGGAACGCTACTGTTCGGTGTCGCGGCTCGGACGCCGCGGGAGAAAGGTTTGGTTTTCGATGCGCACGGTGCTCGTCGATGTCAGGTAACCGCCCCGCCAGCCCTGTGGTGGATTCCCTCTTTACCGAGGGTGCGGGCCGGGTTGTGTCGCGGAGGGCCGCATGATGCGGTAGCCCGAAGCGACCATCCCGTTGGGCCGGGAAGGCTTTGTCCTTTCCGGTTCTGGCGTCGGCGAGCCGCGAGCGAGACAAGCGTTCGTGGCTTGTGTCGTTTTGCGTTCCGGGCGTCCCGGCCCTCGCGCCGGGGTTTGAGACAATCGGCAAGCACACCCGGCCGCGGGGCGGCAGCGGGACAGAACGGTACAACAGGGCAACCAGACATCCAGACAACCCAGCGTCGGAGCAGTCGGCAATGAACACCCAGGAAATGATGCGGATCCTCGACTCGATCGCCCGCGATCGGAACATCGACAAAGCGCTGTTGCTGCGCGACCTGGAGACCGCGATGGTCTCGGCCGCCCGCAAGTACTTCAACACGCTCGACGCCGAGGAGTTCCAGTGCACCGTCGACCCGCTTTCGGGGCAGATCAACCTGACGCGGCACGGAGAGCCCCTTGAGATGTCGCCCCAGGACTTCGGACGCATCGCGGCCCAGACCTTCAAGCAGGTGATGATCCAGAAGTTCCGCGACGACGAACGGAGCTCGATCCTCGACGAGTACTCCAAGAGGGTCGGCGAAATCGTCACCGGGACCGCCCAGCGGTACGAGGGTGGGGCGCTGGTCGTCTCGCTGGACACGCGGGCCGAGGCGTTCATGCCCAGGTCTGAGCAGATCCCCGGCGAGCAGTTCGCCCCGGGCGAACGCGTTCGCTGCCTGATCCTCGACTGCCGCGACGCGGGCAACCAGGTCAAGATCGTCATCAGCCGGGCCCATCCCGACCTGATCAAGCGTCTGTTCGAGGTCGAGGTGCCCGAGGTGGCCGAGCGGATCATCGAGGTCAAGGCGATGGCGCGCGAGGCGGGGTACCGCACCAAGATCGCCGTCAGCTCGATCGACTCGAAGGTCGACGCGGTCGGCGCCTGCGTGGGTGTGCGGGGCAGCCGCATCAAAAACATCGTCGACGAGCTCAACGGCGAGAAGATCGACATCGTCCGCTGGAACGAGTCGAGCCAGATCCTCATCCAGAACTCGCTCAAGCCGGCGGAGGTCAACGAGATCAGCCTTTGCTTCGAGCTGGGGCGTGCGACGGTCGTCGTCCGCGACGACCAGCTCTCGCTGGCGATCGGCAAGCGGGGGCAGAATGTCCGCCTCGCCGCCCGCCTGACGGGTTGGGACATCGACATCCTGACGCCCGAGGAATTCACCAAGGGCCTGGAGACCATGTCCGAGACGCTGCTCTCGATCGAGGGCACGCAGGAAGACCTGATCGACCGGCTGGCCGCGCTGGGCATGGTGAGCGTGTTCGACATCGAAGAGGTCGGCGCCGAGGTGCTCATGGAGCAGTTCGAGCTCAGCGAGGAGATGGCGACGAAGATGGTCGAGGCCGCCTCCGAGCGTGCCAAGGTCGTCGCCATCGAGCAGGAAAAGGCGAAGGAAGAATCCGACCGCAAGCGCAAGGAAGAGGAGGAGGCCGCCAGACGCATGCTCTCGGGCGAGGGCGGCGAGGTCGACGCCGACACCGCCGCTGCGGCGATCCTCGGGGCGGGCTCTGTCTCCCCCCCACCTTCAGAAAAGACCCCGGCGGAAGAAGGCCCATCGGACCAAGACGGTTCGGAGGCCTCCAAGCCGGATGAAGAGACCGACCAGCGTGCCGCCGACATTTTGGGCGGACGCACCACGAACGAGTGAACATCCCGCCCCCGGCCGGCGACGGTCCGGGGATCGGGTGAACGAAGTCTGATTGTTTTGCAGGGCCTTCGGCCCACTGTTTCACGGAGCGGAGCGAAGCTTGGCCAAACGCGTTTTCGAGCTGGCGAAGGAACTGGGTGTCCAGAGCAAGGCGATTGTGGAGAAGTGCCACGCCGAGGGCATCCCCGCCGATGTCATCAAGAACCACATGTCGACCGTCTCGGTCGGGCTTGAGGCCACGATCCGAGACTGGTTCGGCGAGGGCGGCGGGACCGCGGTTGAAACGGCCACGAAGGTCGATCTAAAGAAGGTGCGCGCCAAGAGCAAGGCGAAGGCCGCCAAACGCATCGACGCACCGCCCGCCGATGCGCCCGCCCGAATCGGTACAGACACAGGCGCAGAGGCGCCGGCGCAGGCCCAGCCAGCCCCCGACGAGCCGCCCGCAGACGAACCTCGCAAAGAGCCGGTCGTCCGGCAAGAACCGCCGGCGGATGCACCCGCCAGCCCGGCAGAGACGACGCCCGAACCCGTGCAGGCCCCCAAGGCCAGGCCTTCGACCGCCCCTGCCGCAAGAGCCCCGGGCCAGGACGAATCGCCCGAGGCCCGCCCGGCCGCGCGGCCGGCGCCTGGACGCGGCGACGATCGTGACGAGGACAGTTCGAAGTTCGTTCCCGCCCCGCAAAATGTCCCCAACCGTCCGACGCAGGTGAGCCCCGCCGGCCCGCAGCTCGAGAAGCGGCAGGCGGTCAAGCTTTCGGGTCCGCGTGTCGTCCGCGTCGAAGCTCCCGAGCCTGTCGCGCCCCCGCGTCCCCGTCGCGCCCCTCCGGGCGGCCCCGGCGGACCGCCGATGATGCCCGATGGGCCCGGCCGCAGAGGCCCCGGCACAGCCGGAGGCGGCGGCGCTGGCGGTGCCGGCGGACGGAACA
>SLFH01000106.1 GCA_007124345.1 Phycisphaerales bacterium
CCTAGTCGCGGCCAACGGGGGGCGGCACCCAGAGACCGGACGCGAGAAACTTCGCGAGATCCTGCTCTCGGGCGGCGACCCGATGGTTCTGAGCAACCGAAAGATCGCCGCTTGGCTCGCGGCGCTGGCCGAAGCAGGGATCGAGTCCATCCGCATCGGCACCAAGGAGATGGCGTTCTACCCCAAGCGATTCGACGACGCGTTCCTAGCCATGCTTGATCGCTTTCACGAGGCGTACCCGCAGGTGGGTCTGCACATGATGGTGCACTTCGAGCACCCCGACGAGTTCCTCCAGAAGGACGAGGAGGGCAACTATGTCGAAGACGCGCAGGGGTTCAAGCAATGGGTGCCCGACACGGGCGAAGCCATGCGTCGGCTCGTCTCTCGGGGATGGCTGACCGTCGAGAACCAGGCGCCGATCATCAAGGGGATCAACGACGATGCGGACGCGCTGCGGATCCTGCAGCGAGAGTTCAAACGCGCCGGCGGGGAGAACCACTACTTCTTCTGCGGGCGCGACATCGTCGCGTACAAGGCTTTCAACATCCCCATCGAGCGGGCGTGGAACATCCTCAACGAGTCGCAGAAGGGCCTCTCCGGCGTGGAGAAGCACGCCAGGCTCTCGATCACCCACTACAAGGGCAAGACCGAGGTTGCGGCGGTCACGAACCAGCCGATTCCCGGGCTCAAGGGATCGGAGAACGGCGTGGTCATCTTCAAGATCCTCCGCAACGCGCACGCCGCGCCGGACGCGGGCAAGGTCTGCATCGTGGGTCGTAACCCCGACGCGTTGTGGTTCGACGGGTATGACGACCGCGTGCTGTTCGATGAGGCTGGCCTGTACGCCTACAGCCGTGTTGCAAAGTCGAGCGGTGCGGCCGCGGCGCCTGCCCTGCGCACCGGATGCATGTGAGTACGATTCTTGCGCGAGAAACGGACGCCTGCATGCTCGACAAATCTTTTCCAAGTGTGGAGCAGGCTGTCGCGGATGTGTTCAACGGCGCCGTGGTCATGGTCGGCGGCTTCGGCGAGGCGGGCAGCCCGATCTAACTCATCCACGCGTTGATTGATCAGGGCGCCAGCGATCTGACGCTGGTCAGCAACAACTGCGGGAGCGGCGAGATCGGTCTCGCCGCCCTGCTGAAGGCCGGACGGGTTCGGAAGGTCATCTGCTCGTTCCCTCGCACGGCCAACTCGACCGTGTTCCCCGAGCTCTACCGGTCAGGCAAGTGCGAGCTCGAGCTCACGCCTCAGGGCACGCTCGCCGAGCGCATCCGCGCCGGGGGCGCGGGGATTCCCGCGTTCTACACACCTTCAGCCGTCGGCACGCCTCTCGGCGAGGGCAAGGAGACGAGGAGCTTCGACGGGCGGGATTACCTCCTCGAGCACGCTCTGCGTGCGGACTTCGCGCTCATCAAGGGTCGCGCCGCGGACACGCACGGCAATGTCGTCTACCACAAGACGGCCCGCAACTTCGGGCCCATCATGGCCATGGCGGCCGATGTGGCGATCGTGCAGGCCCGAAGCGTCCTGGCGCCCGGCGGGATCGACCCGGAAGCCGTCGTGACCCCCGGCATCTTTGTCGAACGCGTGGTGCAGGTCGCCGAACCCGCCCATGAGTCCGAACTTGTCGCGGCCGGAGCCACGTACCCATGATGCCCGGCGCGACCAACTTCGGATGGACCCGCGAGCAGATGGCCGAGCGAGTCGCGGTGGACATCCTCGACGGCTCTTATGTCAACCTGGGCATCGGACTCCCCGAACTGGTCGCCGGGTTTATCCCGAAGGACCGGACGGTCATCTACCACACCGAGAACGGCATGATCGGCATGGGTGGATCACCGGGGCAGGGCGAGGGGGATCCCGAACTCATCAACGCGGGCAAACGCCCGGTCACCGAGCTCCCGGGGGCGGCGTACTTCCACCACGCCGACAGCTTCGCCATGATCCGCGGCGGGCACATCGACCTGAGCGTCCTCGGGGCACTGCAGGTGGCGTGCAACGGCGACCTGGCCAACTGGTCCACCGGGGAGCCCGACGCCATCCCCGCCGTCGGCGGGGCGATGGACCTCTGCGCGGGGGTCAAGCGGGTCTGTGTGATCACGACCCACTGCACGAAGTCGGGCGAGCCGAAGCTGGTGGACGCGTGCACGCTTCCCCTCACGGGACTCGGTGTGGTGGACCGGATCTACACAGAACTGGCGGTGATCGATGTCACCCCGGAAGGATTCAGGCTCGTCGAACTCGCCCCCGGCGTGACATTCGACGATGTGCGGCAGCGAACCGGCGCTCCCCTGCTGCAGAAGCTCGAACACGCCGAACGGATCGCACCATGACCTCCCTCGGTTCATCTCACAGCGAAATCGCCACGCGCAGCGCCGAACTCTACGCCCGCGCGAAGAGTGTCCTCCCCGGCGGCGTCAGCCGCAACGCCGTGCTGCGTGATCCATACCCCATCTACGCCGACAGCGCTCAAGGTTGCCGCGTCACCGACATCGAGGGCGTGACCCGCCTGGATTTCACCAACAACATGGCCTCGCTCATCCACGGGCACGCCGACCCCCGCATCATCGAGGCCGTCACGGCCCAGATGGCGCGGGGCACCGCCTTCAATCTCGCCACCGAGGCAGAGGTGCGCTACGCCGAGCTTCTCTGCGGACGCAACGCGGGCTTCGAGAGGATCCGCTTCGTGAACTCGGGCACCGAGGCGGTCATGATGGCGATCAAGGCGTCGCGCGCGTTCACGGGCAGGCCCATGATCGCCAAGACCGAGGGCGCTTACCACGGCGTCTACGACTACGCCGAAGTCAGCCAAGCGCCGACGCCCGACAACTGGGGCGACGCCGACCGCCCGAACTCTGTTCCGCTCGTCCACGGCACGCCGCGGTCCGTTGCCGAGGGTGTCGCCGTCTTCCCGTTCAACGATGTCGACCGAACGATCGCCATCCTCGACGAGAACGCCGAACGCCTCGCCTGCGTTTTGCTTGACCTCATGCCCCACCGCGTGGGCCTGAACCCCGCCACGCCCGAGTTCGTCGAGGCTGTCCGCGACTGGACCGCGCGCAACGGCGTACTGCTCGTGCTCGACGAGATCATCACATTCCGCTCCGAATTCGGCGGGCTGCAATCGCACTGCGGCGTCACGCCCGACCTCACCGCCCTCGGCAAGATCATCGGCGGCGGTTTTCCCATCGGCGCCGTCGCGGGGCGTGCGGACATCATGGACACCCTTAACCCCCACACCCCCAGGCTGCTGTTCCCCCAGTCGGGCACGTTCTCGGCCAACCCGATCTCCGTCACCGCAGGCCTCGTCGCGATGGAGCTCTTCGACCGCCCCGCGGTGGCGCGTTTGAACGCGCTCGCCGAGCGGGCCAAGGCCGGGATCGAGCGGGCGATCCGAGACACCGGCGTAACCGCCTGCGTCACGGGCCATGGCTCGATGTTCCGCGTGCACATGAAGGCCCGCCCGCCGAGCAACTACCGCGAGGCCTACACCACCCCCGACGAGAGCAAACGCCTCAAGGCCCTCCTTTCGCACCTCTTCGACCGCGGCATGCTCCTCATCGACAGCGGATCGGCGACGCTGTCCACCCCCATGACCGAGGCGGAGATCGACGCGCTGGTCGACGCGTTCCGCTCGGGCTTTGAGATGCTCGGCGCCATGGATCAGGCTCGCTCGAAGACCGTCGCCAACCCCTGACCCACACCGACGCAGAGCGAGGCGAGGCCGAGGTCTGTCCGCGTGCGTCGCATTTCGTGGACGATTGTGGCCGCGAGCCGCGCCCCGCTACACCCCAATGGGTGTCCGATGGCGATCGCCCCGCCGTTGACATTGAGCCGCTCGGGATCGATCTCGAGTTCGCGCTGGCACGCGACGGCCTGGGCCGCGAACGCCTCGTTGATCTCGAACCGTCCGATCTGATCGAGTGTCAGGCCTGCCCGATCGAGGGCCTTGCGGATCGCGGGCACCGGTCCGATGCCCATATGACCCGGGTCCACCCCCGCAGAGGCGCTCGGCCCGACATACGCCAGCGGCTGGAGCCCCAGCGCCCGCGCTCGATCGGCTTCCACCAGCAGCAGCGCCGCCGCCCCGTCGTTGATGCCCGAGGAGTTCCCGGCGGTGACCGTTCCCCGCTCGTCCTTGGCGAACACCGGCTTGAGCGCGGCGAGTTGTTCGAGCGTGGTGTCGGGCCTGGGGTGCTCGTCGGTGTCGAACACGATGGGGGCGCCTTTGCGTTGCGGGACCTCGACGGGGATGATCTCGTCGCGGAAGACGCCCGCCGAGTTCGCCTCTCGCCAGCGATGCTGGCTCTGGAGCGCGAAGAGGTCCTGATCCTCCCGCGTGACGTCGTACCTTCTCGCGACATTCTCCGCCGTCTCGCCCATGGAGAACGGGTGGTGCAGCGACGCGAGCCTCGAGTTGACAAACCGCCACCCGATCGTGGTGTCGTGCAGTTCCTGTGTGCGCCCGTACGCCGAGTCGGTCTTCGAGAGCACATAGGGCGCACGGCTCATCGATTCGACACCGCCGGCGACGACCACATCGCCGTGGCCCGCCTCGATCATCCTCGCCGCGATGTTCACCGCTTCGAGCCCCGACGCACAGAGCCGGTTCACGGTCACCCCGGGGACGCTCTCGGGCAACCCCGCGAGCAACGACGCCATGCGTGCGACATTCCGGTTGTCTTCCCCCGACTGGTTCGCCGCCCCGAAGTAGACATCCTCGATGAGCGTCGGGTCGATCCCGGAAGTCTCAACAACGGCTCGGATGACATCCGCCGCCAGATCGTCGGGCCGGACGCTCGCCAGCGCGCCGGCGTACCTGCCGATCGGGGTGCGGAGGGCGGCAATGATCGCGGCTCGTCGGCGCATACTCATAAGTTACGGTCCATGGAGAATGGAAGACCCGGACGCGATCATGGCTGTCGATTGCTGCGATCGTTGGTGAGTTGCACATCCAGCAGCGCAACGCTCGGAGGGTACGCCGTGGAATGCCGCCCGGGCTTCGACCCATTCCGGGTCGCTTTCGATCCCGTGCGGTCCATCTCAGGTGTTGGCGAGGCGCACCGAAGCGAGCGCATCGGAGGCGGTGACAGAGCCTGGCGCCCCCCCAAGATCGCGACGGCAAGAACCGGCCACCCCTCGCCCACGCGGGCACACAGCGACTTCACCCGAGCCAGCCCCGCGATGGGCGTCCGGGCGAAGTCTCGCTCGATCAAAGCCGACAAATTGCCGGGGCGTCGATGCAGTTCAGACGAGAGCGCCGCGAGGTCGAGGGGGCACGGCCGGAGCCGCGAGCTCGTATCGATCATGGACTCTCCCTTGAGCACGGCCGCGGGTGGGCGCATCGCAGCCAGCCGTGCTCCTGTCGGCCGACGCCACGCCGGCCATTGGCAGCGACCGGCGCGTCTTGAGTCGCGTCAGCGCCCGATCCGCATGCATGGCATTTGTAAGGATGCGAGGGCTGATTCCATAACCCGCCGGCGCCCGCATTCCGTGGTCGGTGTCCTCGCAGAACCGTCGCATCGGGTGAGAACGCGTCGTGTTCATGGACGGAGCATCGGTAGAGGAGTACTATTCGTGCATGCAAGCACGAATGCTTGAATACCACCCTCCCCTCGTGCCGACACCCGATCATGCCGAGCCAACGGTTGGAACATCCCCCCGAGAGCTTGCCGGAGACGACTTGCGGCATCCGCCGATCGGCTCCCGCTCGGGTCTCACCCGAGTTGGACGTTCCTGCCGGCCGATCATCGCTCCATCGCGGCTCGTTGGGCCAATCCGTTCGGGAGGTCGGGTCGCAGCAACGCCGCCGCTCCCGCATCGCTGCGAGCATGGAGCCGCCACCTCGGCGGTCAGCCGGGATGTCACACCAGAACTCACACAGAGGAATTCGCGATGAGCACACGCAGCTGGGCTGAGCCGTACAAGATCAAGATGGTCGAGCCGATCCGCATGACCACGCGCGAGCACCGCGAGCGTGCGATCGCCGAGGCGGGATACAACACTTTTCTGCTGCGCAGCGAGGATGTCTACATCGACTTGTTGACCGACTCGGGCACGAGCGCGATGAGCGATCGGCAGTGGGCGGGGATGATGCTGGGCGACGAGGCTTACGCCGGCTCGCGGAACTACTACCG
>SLFH01000180.1 GCA_007124345.1 Phycisphaerales bacterium
CTCCACCGCTTGTGTGAGCCCCCGTCAATTCCTTTGAGTTTTAGCCTTGCGACCGTACTCCCCAGGCGGTGCACTTAATGGTTTTCCTTCGACCGAGAGGGCGTGAGAGCCTCCCCGATCTAGTGCACATCGTTTACGGCGTGGACTACCAGGGTATCTAATCCTGTTTGCTCCCCACGCTTTCGTGCCTGAGCGTCAGGACAGGCCCAGCCGACTGCCTTCGCCATTGGCGTTCCTATCGATATCTGCACATTTCACCGTTCCACCGATAGTTCCGTCGGCCCCTACCTGCCTCAAGACCTCCGGTTCGCCCTGCAATTCCACGGTTGAGCCGTGGGATTTCACAAGACGCCTGAAGGTCCGCCTGCGCACCCTTTAAGCCCAGTGATTCCGATTAACGCTCGGGCCACTCGTATTACCGCGGCTGCTGGCACGAGTTTAGCCGGCCCTTCCTTTGGTCCCGGTCAGTGTTCCTAGGACCTGACAGTGGTTTACACAGCGAAGCTGCTTCATCCCACACGCGGCATTGCTCCGTCAGGCTTTCGCCCATTGCGGAAGATTCGTCGCTGCAGCCTCCCGTAGGAGTCCGGGCAGTGTCTCAGTCCCGATGCGGCGGGTCATGCTCTCACACCCGCTACCCGTCTTCGGCTTGGTGAGCCGTTACCTCACCAACAACCTGATAGGACGATCGCCGCGCCCAAGGCGCCGAAACTTTCCTCCGAAGAGCACATGGGGTATTACCGTCAGTTTCCCGACGCTATCCCCCACCTCGGGGTACGTACGATCGCGTTACTCGCCCTTTCGCCACTCTCTCCGAAGAGAGCGTTCGACTTGCATGCTTTAGCCATGCCGCCAGCGTTCAATCTGAGCCAGGATCAAACTCTTCAATTGATTTCCTATGCGCCGGTCAAAAGACCGGTTTGCTTCGGTTGAAGACGACCCTGTTAACCCCTCAAACCATCTTCTCGGGCACGCACGCTTTCACGGACGGGCTCGATCCGACAGCTCAAGAGGCCGGTCTGACCCCGGGACAAGCCCGGGGACACATCGGACGGCTAGCCCGATGATTTGCTGACTCTGTAAGGAAAAGGGGTTCCTTTTTCTTCGCGCGACAGTGTCAGCAGCACGGCCCGCTGTGAGGACCGTGCACGCCATTTTTCGGCGGTGGATGGTTCGGCGTACGAACCCCGTCGCACGGACGGTTCCACCACCGCACACTCTCGCGATGTTTCCCGACTGCCTACTTGTCAAGGTTCTGGGTCCCGCTGGGCGATGAACACCCCGTCGGAACCACTCGCCGCCCGGTCAGGCGGCAGGGGTGATATTACGCCGAGACCCAATCGGGTCAAACTCAACGGGTCAGATTTTTGAGCCCGTGCGGCGTAAACCCCTCACAGTCAACAACTTACGCACTTCCTGCCCCTGAGTTCGTCTCCCCCGAACCGTTCCGACCACTCCCAGACCCCTCGACAGAGGCCACCCCGAGCGTCGCGGCCCAGCAGACGGCGCCCGCCCGACGCCCGCCTCCCAGCGTCCTGCAGACCCCCGTCATCGTCGCCCCGGTCGTCCGCACATCGTCGACCACGACCATCACGCGCTCGGGCCCGAGCCTCGCCGCCGACCTTCGCACCCGGAACACCCCCGCGACATTTCCCTTGCGGGCCGACATCGGCAGCCTCGACTGGGGCGGCCTGTGTTGACGCCCGATCGCCCGCACCAGCCTGCACCCCGTCGCCCGCGAGACCTCCCTGGCGAGCACGAGCGTGTGGTCGACGCCCCTTGAGAGCCGCCTGCGGGTCGTTGTTGGAACGGGCGTCACAATCACGCGGGCGGGGTCGATCCGCATCAGCCGCAGCCGATCGGCGACCGCGACGCCCAACAATCGCCCCAGATCCTGCCCCAGCCGACGCCAGGGCCCGTGCTTGAACTCGAGAATCATCTCCCGCAGCAGCCCGTCGTAGCACCCGAGCCGCACGGCGACATCCCACGCCAGACGCTTGCTGCGGCAGGCGGGGCAGCCGTCGAAATCGGCCTCGAATGGTCCGGCGTCCTCGCCGCAGCGGGGGCAGTACTGGTCCGGGCTGTCGGGCAGCCATCCGGCTTCGAGCATCCTGTCGGTCATGGGAGGCCGTGTCAGCCCGAGCCAGACCCGCTCGATCTCGATCGCCGCGGCCCGCGCCCGACCCCGGGCCGGCGTCTCGCCCACCTGCACGGGCGGCCCGGCGCCAAAGTCCGGCGGGCCCGGGGGCCAGACAAACTTGCCCGCGGCATCCTGTGCTGATCGTGGTTCGGCTTGATTCTCGTCCCGGACCATCCCTCGCCTCCCAGTTCGCCTCGGCCCCAAGGACAATCTCTGTCAGGTTCGGCGGGTCATCGCTTCGGCCAGGCGGTTTCGGACCAGCTCCGCCCTTGCGATCCGGCGTTCGGCCTGGGTCATGTTCCGGCCCGAGGCCCGCTGGAGGTGGGCGGGCTGGACCAGCAGCATCAGGTTGTGGACCACCTGCTGGTCGACCTTCTCGATCAGCCCCATCGCGACACCGAGCCGGAGCTGGCTGAGCAGACGGGTCGCCTCGTCGGTCGCGAGCAGGCGGGCGTGGGTCAGCACGCCCAAGGCGCGGTGGACCTGGTCGGCGATCGCCTCGCCGCGGCGTTCGAGGAGCTGGCGCCGGCTGACGCGCTCGTACTCGATGACCTTCGGGATGATCTCGTGTTCGAGGTCGTGCAGCAGCACCCGCTCGGACTTGCCCAGCGTGGTCTGGTTAGAGATCTGGAAGAAGTCGCCGAGGGGTTCTGAGCCCTCGCCGTAGAACCCGCGGACGGCCAGGGACATGTCGTTGGCGGCTCGTGTGACCTTCTCGATGTCGCCTGTGAGCTTGAGGGCTGGGAGGTGGAGCATGACGCCGAAGCGGATGCCCGTGCCGACATTGGTCGGGCAGGCGGTCAGGTAGCCGAACCGTGGGTGGAAGGCGTAATCCGCCCGGGCCTCGATGCGGTCGTCGATGGTGTCGATCTCGGTCAGCGCCTCGGCGAGTGCGAAGCCGGACTTGACGACCTGGATCCGGAGGTGGTCCTCCTCATTGACCATGATGCTCAGGCGTTCGCCCGGGAGGCCGACGGCGACGGCGCGGGGCTCGTCCTCGCCTGTGCGTCCGCCGGTGACGCTGTGGTTGCCGATCTTGCCGCGGGCGTGGGCCTGGGAGATCAGATGTCGTTCAACCAACAGATTGCGGTCCAGACGCGAGACCTCGCGGAGGTCGATCCAGAGGAGGCGATCGGCGAGCTCCGCCTCGACCAGCTTGTGGTGGCAGAGATCGACGATCTGCTGGCGGTCGACGCGGGAGGCCCTTGGCATGAAGGGAAAGCCGGCCAGATTCCTCGCTAATCGGACGCGGGAGGAGACGACGACATCGCATGCGCGCCCGGTGCCTCTGAGCCACTCGGCGCCGGTGTTGATCAGCTCCAAGGCGGTCTGGCCTGGCTGGTTGGGGTCCGGCTCGGCTGGCTGGCGGGGCTTCTCGTTCATGCTTCGGGCCGATCCTCGGGGAGGTCGGCCCCGGGCGACGAGGGTGCGCTGCCGAGCGCGCGGAGCTCATCGCGGAGGCGTGCGGCCCGCTCGTAGTGCTCTGCGGCGACGGCCTCGGCGATCTGTTTGCGGAGGGTGGCCAGCCGCTCGGCCCGCTCTTCCAGGCTGCCGAGCAGGGCCTCGATGGGCAGATCGCCCCCCCGCGAGGCGGCCAGCGCCCGGCGGGGGATCTTGCCGACATGGTGGGTGGCGCCGTCGTGGGCGCGTTCGAGCAGCGGTCCGAGGGGGAACTCGAAGGCCTTGTAGCAGTCGGCGCAGCCGAGCAGGCCCTCGTTCTTGAACTGCGAGAAGGTGGTCCCGCAGGCCGAGCAGCGGACCGAGCGGACCGATGGCGGGCGGCGGGGGGCGACGGGCCCGGACAGCGAGGGGCCCGCGGGGGAGGGCTGGGCGTGCTTGGCCAAGAGCGAGGCGATGTTGGCGTGGGGGTCGGGGCTGATGCCCTCGGTCTCGGCGCATTCTGGGCAGAGGTGCTTCTCCTGCACGACGCCGTCGACCACCACGATCTCGTGGATGGTGGCTTCGTTTTTGCCGCAGGCGCACTTCATGCCGCAACACTCCGGCGGAACAAATGGTGTGTTCCCCTGTCGAGTTTAGCGCGGCGGCGGGGTGTCGATCCGGATCCGGCTTCAGACGCGTCGGCTTCTCCGGTAGACGACGGTCTGGTGGGTGGCGGCGGAGCCGCCGCTGAGATCCATCAGGACCGCGATGATGACCACCGCGAGCCAGAGGCCCTTGACACCGCCCCCTTCGTTGACCGCCGCGGCGTACCCGAGGGTCAGGAATGGCATGAAGAAGAACCCGAGCAGGGGCCAGATGACCGTGTTGTACGCGTCTGTGAGGTAGGTCGAGAATAGGGCGAGCAGCACGATCACGAGGCGGGGCGTCAGCAGGGCGAGCAGGGCGATGAGGCAGGGCATGTGGGCAATCTACTCCGCATCAGGTAGCATGGGAACCTCTTGGTCAGCACAACTACGAGATTCATGGAGAATCAGATGAGAAAAAGGCTCCCGTGTGCGGGCGTTCGCTCTTTGGCCTTGGGCGGTCTGGCGGCGTCGGTGTTGTTCGCGATGGGGTGCGCCGCGGGGGGCGAGGGTGAGGCGAGCCAGGTGCAGGCCGGCGCCGACGGCACTCAGAGTGCTGGGGCTCAGAACGCCGAGTCCGGGGGGGCGTCGGAGGGGCGCGACCTTTCCCGACTGCGCGCGCTGGAGGCGCGGCCTTCGGCGACGGTCTTTTCGCCACTGACCTGGCCGACGCCGACGGAGGTTCGCCTGGCTTCGGGGCGTCCGGGTCCGGCGTACTGGCAGAACCGCGTCGACCACTCGATCAGAGCGAGGCTCGATGCTGAGGCGAGGCGGATCGAGGCGACACAGACGATCACCTACCACAACAACTCGCCCCACACGCTGGACTACATCTGGCTGCACCTTGAGCAGAACCTGTTCCGGAGCGACAGCCGCGGGACGCGCATGACGCCTCCGGGCACTCGCTTCTCCAGCGAGGACGGGTTCGATGGCGGGTTCGAGATCGAGTCTGTGAGTATCCGTGCGGACATGACGCTCCACGACGGCGAACGCTCGCGGACCGGTGACGGCTGGATGACGATGTACGACGCGTTCAAGGTCTACGACGCCCTGGGCAAGCTGGATCTGCCCAAGACGCTCGAGTCGGGCGAGAGCGTGTCGATCAGGCTGGAGTGGGCGTTCGACATCCCGGGCTACGGCGCCGACCGGCTGGGCATCGAGGATGTCGAGCAGGGGACGATCTTCCAGCTCGCTCAGTGGTTTCCCACGCCGGTGAAGTACGACGATGTGAACGGCTGGAACACGATGCCGTATGTCGGCACGGGCGAGTTCTACACCGACTTCGGGCGTTACGAGGTCGAGATCACGGTGCCGCGGAGCTACATCGTCGGCGCGACGGGCGTCCTGCAGAACCCCGAGGCCGTGCTGACGCGTGCGCAGATCGATCGGCTGGCCGAGGCGTCCAAGGGCCCCGAGACGGTGATGATCATCGGGCCCGACGAGGTCGGTTCTGCCGATATCCGTCCGGCGGGCGATGGCGAGCTGACCTGGCGGTACGAGGCGGACGATGTCCGCTCGTTCGCCTGGACCGCCAGCGACGCGTTCATCTGGGACGCCGCGGCGGTGCAGGGTTCGAGCGTCGGCACGATGGCGCACTCGCTCTACCCCAAGGAGGCGCTGCCGGTCTGGGAGACCGCGACGGACATGCTTCGGTTCTCGATCGAGGGGTACAACCGGCGCTGGTTCGAGTACCCCTACCCGACGGCGATCAATGTGTCGGGGCGCGTGCGCGGGATGGAATACCCGATGATTCTGTTCAGCCGCAACCGCCAGAGCGAGCGCGGGCTGTACGGGCTGACGACGCACGAGATGGGCCACAACTGGTTCCCGATGATCGTCAACTCAGACGAGCGTCGGCACATGTGGTTCGACGAGGGGCTGACGAGTTTCATCAACATCTATTCCAACCTCGAGCGGTACCCCGATGAAGAGCCGCGGCGCGGCAACCCGCGCGCCTTCGCCCGCC
>SLFH01000006.1 GCA_007124345.1 Phycisphaerales bacterium
CCCCCCGGCGTACGCCCGGGGGGCGGTATGCTGGGTGTGCGGCCGGACGGATCCGGCCCCTGATAGAGGCCTCCGGAGTGAGCGCAACGCCCATGATCAAAACGCAGGACCGGTCCATGGACGCTGGTCGGCAGAGCGTGGCGGAGGAAGTGAAGCACTTCGTGATCGACACGAATGTGTTGCTGCACAACCCCGACGCCGTCTTCGTGTTCGAAGAAAACCATGTCGTGATCCCGTTCCAGGTGATCGAGGAACTGGACACGATGAAGCGTCGCGAGGACGACATCGGGCGTAACGCGCGCCAGGCGATCCGCCACCTCGACGCGCTCCGCCAGCTGGGAAAGCTGACCTCCGGGGTGAACTGGGGGGAGCTGGGCCCGCGCCCCGGCGCCGCCTTCAGCACCGGCCCCGACGGGCAGACGGGGACCGTCCGCATCGACCTGGGCGACCACGAACGCCCGGGCGCGATCTCGACGGACACGCCCGACAACCGGATCATCGCGGTTGCCCACAGCCTGCACGCCGAGGGCAAGCGGGCGGTCTTTGTCTCCAAGGACCTCTCGGCGCGGATCAAGAGCGATTCGCTTGGCGTCAAGACCGAGGACTTCGAGAACCAGAAGGTCGACGCCGACCGCCTCTACACCGGGTATGTCACCCTCATCGCCGACCACGAGCTGGTGACGGAGATGTACGAAGAGAAGATGCTCCCGATCGCCCGCCTGTCGCAGCCGGGCGTGATCGACGAGCAGGGCAACCCCTTTTCCGGGCGTCTGACGCCCAACCAGTTTGTGATCTTCAAGGACACCGGGGGGCTGGGGCGCCGCCTGGCCGACACCGACCACATCGTCCCGGTCGCTAAGCACCGCTCTGCGAGGCATGTCTCGGGCATCGCCCCGCGCAACACGCAGCAGACGATGGCGCTTGATCTTCTCTTGGACGATTCGATCCAGCTCGTCACGCTGCTGGGCTCGGCGGGCACGGGCAAGACGCTGCTGGCGATCGCCGCGGGCATGGCCAAGGTTTTCGGCGAGGAACGCTACGACAAGCTGCTGGTCGCGCGCCCCATCATGCCGCTGGGACGCGACATCGGCTACCTTCCCGGCGACAAGGACGAGAAGCTGACGGCGTGGATGCAGCCGATCTTCGACAACCTGGGCTACTTGCTCTCGACGCGCGGCGCCGGCTCGCAGACCGCCGAGAGCCACTCGACCGAGCAGCGCATCGACAAGCTGATCGCCGACGGTCGCCTCGTGCTCGAGCCTTTGACCTACATCCGTGGGCGTTCGATCCCGCACCAGTTCATGATCGTCGACGAGGCGCAGAACCTGACGCCGCACGAGGTCAAGACGATCATCAGCCGCGTGGGCGAGGGGACGAAGCTGATCCTGACCGGCGACATCGGGCAGATCGACAACCCGTACCTCGACGGGTCGTCGAACGGTCTGTCGTACGCGATCGAGAAGCTGCGGGGCGTCGGCCTCGTCGGGCATGTGACGCTGCAGAAGAGCGAGCGGTCGGAGCTGGCGAGCATCGCGATTGAGAAGCTGTAGGAGGGGCGCGGGGAGTCGGGCGCGGGGCGCTGGGTTCGTGTTCGAGAGCCCTTAGCGGTCTGTGGATCAGGGCGCTTCGTTGCCGTAGAGCCTGAACACGCGTACGCCGCGTGTGCGGTGGGGTTGTGACCGCTCCCAGATCTGGTCTTCGAACGAATCGCTGGCGATCAGCACGAACGCGCCGGGCTCGACCGCTTCTGGCCTTGTGATCGCCAGCCCGCGGGGCTTGCCCGTTGCTTTATCGTCGACGAGGCCGGTGACCGGCAGGCCGAGGTCGCTGGCGTGGTCGAGGATCCATTCGGCGTGCGATCCGGCACCCCAGAGCGTGACCGACGCGGCGCCGGCGTTGCGGAGTTCGGCCCCGACCTCGCGGAGGCGGCTTCTGCGGCAGATCTCCATCGCCCTCGCCGACATCGGCGGGACGCGGGCGCTCGCCCAGAGCGACGCGACCATCGCGCCGAGCTTCGGGCCCCGCTCATGTATGAACCGATCGATCCCGTCGCGGCTGGCCGGGTCGTCGGTGCGCTCCAGCACTTCTGCAATGGCTTTGAGCAGCGCCGGATCGTCGGTCTCGGTCCGGGGCAGCGAGGCCCACGCCCGGGCGAGGACGCTCGCCGCGGCGTGCGCCTGCTCGCGTGAGGTCGAGAGCGCGGCGTTCTCTTCGCGCAAGATGTGTGTATAGAGGATGTCGGGCACGGCGCCGACGCGTCCCGTCTGCGCGAGCCTCAGCCAGAGGTCGAGGTCCTGGGCCTTGCCGAGGGTTTCGTCGTACCCGCCCGCGTCGAGGACGCTTTGGCGGTGCAGCAGCATCGAGCCGTGGGCGAGGCAGTTTCCCTGCAGCAGTCGGGCGTGCAAAGGGTTCGGCTCGGTGGGCGGGCGGACGATCGCGACCGGCTTCGAGTCCGGCCCGAGCACGCGCCAGGCGCACCCGACGGCGGCGAGGTCCGGCCGCTGACGGATCCACCGCAACTGGGTGTCCAAGCGGTGGGGCTCGCAGAGGTCGTCGTCGTCCATGCGCGCGACGAACTCGGCGTCGGTCGAGCGGAGCGCAAAGTTCAGCGCCCCCGAGAGCCCCGGCGCGTCGCGGAAGAGCACCCTGATCCGGGCGTTGTCTGCCTCGAGCCGTTCTGCGGCCCGCATCGCTTCCTCGTCGGGCCCATTGACGACGAGCAGCAGCTCGGTCTCGACGCCCTGTTGGTCGAGCACGCAGGCGACGGCGGCGTCGAGGCTCGGGTGGGCGCGGGAGATGGCCATGGCGACGGGGATCATCGATCACGAGCATCGGCCCTCCCCGCCGGAGCCCGAAAATATTGGCCCGGCCCCGCGATCCGGCCGATCCTCGCTTCGATGCGTCGCCGCCGGAACAACCACTGGGTCAGCCTCGGGGCGGGGGGTGCGTCTTGAGCGAACGGACCGCCGACGCGCTTGTGCTCGTCTTCACGCAGGGCGTCTCGCTGAAGCAGTGGGAGCGGACGGGGCTGCTCGGGCGTGAGAGCCTGCTGTACGAGCCTTTAGCGTCCGGCTTCGGGACGGTCGTGTTTGTGACCGACGGTGACCATTCGGACATCAAGATCGCCGAGAAGCTGTCTTTCCAGGCTTTGGTGGTCTCCAACGAGTCGAGGCTGCCCGAGCACGAGCACCACGCCGCTCTGCCCGGGCGTGTGACGGGCCTGCTCTGCGGGTCGAAGTCGGCGATCGTCAAAACGAATCAGATGGTGGGGGGCGAGCGGGCGATCGCGATCGCTTCGGCGCTGCGCGATTCGGGCGTGCGCACGGGGCTGATCGCCCGGGGCGGGTACCTGCATTCGAGATTCATCGCCTCGCACTTCGGGCCCGAGTCGCCCGAGGCTGCCGAGGCGGGGGCGTCGGAGGGGGAGCTCTGCCGCGCCGCGGATGTGGTGGTCGCCAGCACCGACACGATGATCGAGGACCTGCGTTGGCGGCACGGGCTCTCGGTGGAGCGAACGGTCGTGCAGCCGAACTTTGTCGCCGACGCGGACCCGGGCTACGCCGAGCTCGAGCGCGAGCCGGGCGAGATCCTGTACGCCGGGCAGCTCGTCAGAAGAAAACGCGTCGACACCCTGATCGACGCGATGGCCTACCTCCCCGATGTGACGCGCAAGGGCGCGTTCCTGACGGTGATCGGCGACGGCGAGGAGCGAGAGAACCTGCAAGAGCAGGCCAGGCGCCTCGGCGTCGATGTGCGCTTCGAGGGGCGGATCCCGCACATCGAGCTGATCGAGCGCCTCAAAGGCTGCGCGATCTACGCCCAGGCGTCGGAGCTGGAGGGCCACCCGAAGACCGTGCTCGAGGCGATGGGCGCGGGGTGTGCCGTGGTCGTGGCCGACACGCCCGGCCAGCGTGAGGTTGTCGAGCACGGGGTGAACGGTCTGCGGATCGCGCCCGATCCGCTCGTCTTCGCCAGAACCTTCGATGTGCTGCTCAACGACCGCGAACTGTGCATCGGGCTGGGGATGTCCGCGGCGAACTGCGCTTCCGCACGCTTCGGCCTCGCCCAGACGATCGAACTGGAACACCGGATCCACAAGATGGCGCTCGATCGGGCCGGCGAGGGGACGCAGAGTGCGCCCGGCGCTGTTCGCTGGGGGGCGGAGCTGCTGCAAGCGCCCGCACAGCAGCAGGTCGAGGCCTGGTCGCGCAGCCTCTCGGGCTTCGCCAGAAGGCTTGCGCCGAAAGACCGCGCCCGCTTCCTGCTCGGCCTCGACGATCCGCTCTACAAGCTCCAGGGGCTCGCGGCGGTCGAGGCCGACGGCGGCCTGCACCCCAAGCACCGCCTCATGCGCTACCACGACTTCTTCACCCAACGCATCGAGCACGGCCATCGCGTCCTCGACCTGGGCTGCGGCGTCGGCGCCCTCGGCGCTTCGATCGCCGCGGTGACCGGCGCGACCGTCGTCGGCATGGACCTCTCCGAGGAGGCGTTGGAGAAGGCCCGCCAGCGCGCCGCCCAGGACGACATCGCCGGGCGGCTGACGCTGGTGCACGGCGACATCACCAAAGACCGGGCCGAGGGCTCGTTCGATGTGATCGTGCTCTCCAATGTGCTCGAACACCTCGCCGACAGGCCGGGGCTTTTGGCGAAGTACGCCTCGTGGTACGGCCCGAAGAAGTTCCTGATCCGCGTGCCGGCGTTCGATCGCGAGTGGCGGGTGCCGTGGAAGCGGGAGCTGGGCGTCGAGTGGCGTTTGGACCCGACGCACGAGACCGAGCACACGCGCGAGCAGCTCGAGGCCGAGCTTGCGGCGGCGGGCCTTCGGGTCACCGAGTTTCAGTCCACTTGGGGCGAGTACTGGCTGGTGGCTGTCCCCGACGCCGCCGAGCAGCGCAGGGCGGGGTAACGCGACATTCCGGAGAAGCAGTCGATGCATGGCGAGCAGTGGACGGACCGTCGAGTTGTGGTGACCGGCGGGGCCGGGATGATCGGCTCTGCGCTGGTGCGCTTGCTGCTCGGGCTCGGCTGCGAGGTGACGGTGGCCGACAACCTCACACGGGGTCGCGCCGAATATCTGCCCGAGGCGGGCGAGGAGCGGCTGCGGTTCCTCCGCGTCGATCTGAACGAGCCGGGCGCCGCCGAGGCCGTCGTGGAAGGCAGCGACACGGTCTTCCACCTCGCCGACATCGTCGCGGGGATCGGCTTTGTGTTCGGCAACGAGTTCCCGATCTTCTCGCACAACATCGCGTTGGACCGCGCGGTGCTCGACGCGTGCGTGCGCCTGCGCGTGCCGAACTACATCTACGCCGGGAGCGCCTGCTCCTACCCCGCAGAGCTGCAGATGCGGGCCGACCCGCCGCCCCTGCGCGAGGAAGAGGCCTACCCCGCTTCGCCCGAATCCGGCTACGGCTGGAGCAAGCTCATGGGCGAGTACATGGCCGAGCTCGCGCAGAAGGAAGGCCTCCTCCGCGTCGGGATCGCCCGCTTCCACAATGTCTTCGGACCCCGTTGCGATACCGATCCCCGCACGGCGCAGGTCATTCCTTCGCTGATCCGCAAAGTCATCGAGAACGACTCGGGGCGCCTTGAGGTCTGGGGCTCGGGGCGCCAGCGGCGAGCCTTCCTCTTCGTTGACGACGCGGCCGAAACACTCATCAGAGTCCGCGAACGGACCATGGACCAAGGGCCGGTCCAGATGGGTCTTGAGCGCAGCACGGGCATCGGCGAGCTCGCGGAGACCATCGTGGACATCTCGGGACGCCCGATCGAGATCGTGTTCGACACCTCAAGGCCCGAGGGCGACTTCGACCGCAGGCCCGACCTCGCGAAGGCGAAACGCCTGCTCGGCTTCACGCCGCGGGTCTCGCTCCGCGACGGACTGGAACGCACTTTCCGCTGGGTGCAGAGCGAATGCGAGCAGGGAGCAGCTTCGGGCCGGGCCGAAAAGGGAGCCGCGGCGTGACCCTGCTCTACCTCTCGCCGAACATGGCCGAATACGCCTGGGCCTCCTACCAGCAGGATGTCATGGACGAGCTCGCCCGGCAGGCCGCCGTCAGCTTCTACGGCCCCGGCTTTCCAGGCTATCGCCCAGACCAAA
>SLFH01000041.1 GCA_007124345.1 Phycisphaerales bacterium
CGCGTTAACCTCGCCGACCTGGACATCCCGCTGATGGACCAGGACCTCGAAGACCGGTCGGGCATCCCCGCCGACGCGAAGAAGTTCAAGCAGATGCTCATCGAGCACGACGGCATGCTCATCGCCTCGCCCGAATACAACAGCTCGATCACCCCCGCCCTGAAGAACGCGATCGACTGGGCGACGCGTCCAGAAAAGGGCGAGAAGCCCCTCGTCGCCTTTGCAGGCAAGCACGCCGGTTTGGTCGCGGCATCGGGCGGTGCGCTCGGCGGGTTGCGCGGACTCTTCCATGTCCGGGAGATCCTGCAGAACATCATGGTGACGGTGATCCCCAACATGCTCGCCGTCTCCAAGGTCGACACCCTGCTCGACGACAACGGCCGCATCACCGACGAGCAGTGGCGCGGCAAGCTCGAAAATGTCGGCAAGGCCCTCGCCGAGACCATCGCCAAGCAGAAGGGCTGAGGAAGGGCCCGGGGCGCTGGGTGGCCCGGCTCGCCGAGCCGGGTTCTTCGGCCAAGTCAATTCAGAGCGGGCGCACGCAGCGCCTTGCGACGGAGCACGACCATGGCGGCATCGAGCAAGACCAAAGACTCCAAAGCACCCGCATCGCCCGACCGCAAGGCCCAGCTCGCCGGCGAGACTGTCGACGCTCGCAAGTCGCTCAGCGAGCCCGAGTTCTCAAAGAGTGACTACACGCTCCTCCGCGTGCAGGCGCTGAACGCCGCGGGGATCATCGACGCAGCGGGCATCGAACGGGGCAAAGCCGACCGCCTCAGCCGCGCCGTCGCGACGCTCGACGCCCTCCTCAGCGACGACGCCTCCAAGAAGCCGAGCGAATCAGCGTCGTACCTCACCGGGCTGGAGGTCGGGCGGCTGTCGATGATCGTCGCCTCGCTTGCGCAGCCCAGGGGCAAGTTCAACAAACATGTGCGGACGCTCGTCTCGCCCGAAGAACCGGCCTCGCCAGGCCTCGCCGATTGCGCTCTGCGCCTCCAGTTTCTCGCGCTCTGCCGCGATGCCAAGTTCAAGGTCGAGCCCCCCGCCGAGCTCACCCCCGGCGAGGGCCACGATGGCGTGGTCGAGCTCGACCGCTGGCGCATCGGCATCGCCGCCGCCACACTCGACGCCTCCGACGAATCGCTGGAAAAGGCGATCGAAACAGGCAACGCCCGCCTCAAGCACGCCCGCCTCCCCGGCATCCTCGTGCTCGACGCCACTGCGCCATGCTGGCCGGAACGAAAGATCATCCGCGTCGCCGCCGACCGCGACGCGGCAGGCGAGATCCACCGACGCGCCGACGCGTTCCTCGAACGCTCGCTCGACACGCTCGACCGTCTGACGGATTCAGACTTCGTGTTCGGCGTCGTCGCGATCGCGACCATCCCGACCTTCAATGTCGCGCGCGGGCTCGTCGCGTTCAGCTCGAGCGTCCGCCTGGCGATCCTCAGGGCGGACACCGACCCCAGAGCCGCGCAGATGGAACGCTTCGCCGCCGGTCTCCGACGCGACAGACACTGACAGCGCCTTCAACGCTCGCTCGGCGCTCCGGTCAGCACCACGCTGCGTCCGGGCCCGGGCTCCAGCATGACGACCCACGCCAGCCCCAACGGCAGGCAGACGCTCTCGTCGTCGAAGCAGTACGCCATCGACGCCTCGACGATCAGCGTCTCTGCTACAAACCCCTCGGGAACTTCGACCTCCAGCGGGAGCGTCGGACGCGTGACGGTCCGCTGCGCGACCACCTTGTACTCGTCGCCCTCGCTGCGCGTTCGGACGCGCACGCTCGCGGGAAATTCGGGGTTAATCTTCGCCCCTTCGGGCAGATCCGCCCGAATCTCGATCGAGATCGATCGCCCGACATCGACCGCCGCCATGACGCGCACCGCTCCCTCCGGCTCGGCCTCGGCGGCGCCGGAGAGCCCGGCGATCATCACCTCGCGCCACGGCCGCTCGCGGATCTCCCCCGGTTCGCCCGCATCAAGCATCAGCACGCGGTGGTTGTTGGTGTCGGCGACGAACAACACCGAATCGTCGGGGTTGAATTCGACGCCCGCGGGCTCGTACAGGCGCAGCGACGCGGGGCCGTCGCCCCCGCCCGCCCAGGTCGTGCTGCGCTGCTGCGCGGGGTCGATGAGCTTGATCTTGTCGTTGTAGCTGTCGGCGATCAGCAGCAGCTCGCGGCCCTCGGCGTCGATCAGTGTCACACACAGCGGGTGCTGCAGCTGCGCCTCGGGGTACACCCCGTCGACATCGCCGAAGTAGAACAGCCCGTTCTCGCGCAGGCTCGGCGCGCGATACCCGACGACCGTCCGCACCTGCGCCGGGTCAGACCCAAAGTCGACCACACGGATCCCCGAGGACTCCGAGTCGGCGAAGTACAGGCGCTCGCTATCGCGCGAGAGCGCGAGCCCCGTGGGCTGCGCCAGCGCAGCCTCGGGCGCAGCGGCATCGAAACTGTTCTCGATGCCCGACCCCGCGATCGCGCGGGTCTTGAGCGTCTCAAGGTCCGTCGCCCAGATCTGGTGCGGGCCCGCCATCGCGATGTACAGCGTCCGCCCGTCGCGCGACAGCTCCAAGTCCCAAGGCGAGCTCAGACCCTGCTCGCGCCCAGAACGCCCGCCCGCGCGGTCGTAGCTCTGCTCGCCAGTGCCCACCAGCGTACCGACGCTGAAGGTCGCCATGTCGATCGCCCGCACCGCGTGGTTGCCCCGGTCGGCGACAAACAGCCGCCCGCCCGCCGCGTCGTACGCCATCCCCTCGGGCTTGTGGAACCTCGCGTCTTCGGCAACGCCATCGGCGAAACCCGCGTCCTTCCCGCCGATGACGCGCACCACCCTCGACCGCCCGTCGGCATCCGGATAGGTCGTGACCACCACGCGGTGGTTGGCGCTGTCGGCGATCGCCAGCAACGCAGGCCGATCCCCATGTGCTCGCAGCACGCGAACCTTGCCCGGATAGTTCAGCCCTGTCGCGGGGCGCACCTGCGCATCAAGGTCGAACTCGACGCGCCGCTCCGCCAGCGTCCCGTTCTCTCTGGCAAACTCCAGCGCCATGCCGATCGCCTCGTCGAGCAGCTCGCGCCGGCCCTCGCCGGCGGTCTGGCCGATGATCTTCCCGTCCGCACCGATCAGCACGAAGGTCGGCCACGCCCGCGCGCGGTACTGCCGCCAAATCGCGAACGAATCGTCGACCACGACCGGGTGCTCGATCCCGTACCGGAACATCGCGTTGCGGATCCGGTCCCGCTCGCCCTCGGCGGTGAACTTCGCCGAGTGCACCCCGATCACGACGAACGGCTCGTCGGCGTACTTCTCTTCGAGGTACTTCAGATCCGGGATCACATGCAGGCAGTTGATGCAGCAGTAGGTCCAGAAGTCCAGCAGGACGACATGGCCCTTCAGCTCCTCCGTCAGCCGCAGCGGCCGATCGGTGTTCAACCAGCCCAGGTTCGGCTCCAGCTCCGGCGCATCGCGGAAGATCTGCGCCCCGGCGATCGAACGCCAGGCCGCCGGCCCGCCCACCACAACCGCGAGGGCGATTGCGAAGAACACCAGAAACCGACCGGTCTGACCGATGCTTGTCATCGCCGCGCTCACTTTCGATCTTCCGCCCCGGCTCACGATCCGCCCGACCACTCCAGCCCGAACCGCTTCAGCGGCACAGTCTGCTCAATCACCACCGCTTCGACCGACTCGCCCCGCAGATGCTCGACGAGGCCCAGCATGTCCGCAGGGGGCGGGGCCGCGAAGCTCGCCGCCTCGCCCGTGATCGGGTGCTCGAAGGCCAGAAGCGCCGCGTGCAGCATCTGGCGTCCCGCCAGCACCTCGCCGCCGACGCCTTGAAACACCCGCCCGCCGTACATCGTGTCGCCCACGATCGGCCAGCCCAGATGCGACAGGTGCACCCGGATCTGGTGCGTCCTGCCCGTCTTGAGCTCGAGCTCCACCAGCGAAAAGTCCTGATCCCCCACCGATCGCTCGTGCACCCGGTACCGCTCGCGCACGCGGCAGATCGTGATCGCCGGCTTGCCTAGATCGTCGTGGCGGACGACCTGCTTCTCCCGGTACCCCTTGGCGCGGCTCTGGTGCGGGCCGATCGGGAAGTCGATCACCTGCTCGTCGGGCTCGACCCGGCCCTGCACCACAGCCAGGTACCGCTTGTCGACCTTGCGGTGCTCGAACTGTCGCCCGAGCTTCCAGTGCGCCTCGTCGTCCTTGGCGAAGACGATGCACCCGGTCGTGTCACGGTCGAGCCGGTGCACCACGCCCGGACGCGCATACTCCTCGCCCACACCCGACAGCGAGCCCCCCGACCGATGCTCGAAGTGCCACGCCAGCCCGTTGATCAGCGTCCCCATCAGCTCGCCCCGAGCCGGGTGCACGATGACATCGGGCCGCTTGTTCAGCACGATCAGGTGCGCGTCCTCAAACAGCACATCCAGCGGCATCTCCTCGGGCCGGATGTGCTTGCCCGGGGGTGGCGGAAGCAGAATGTCCACCACATCGCCGATGCGCAGTTTCGTCGAGGCGCGCGACGGGACACCGTTCACAAACGCCGCACCCTCGTCGATGAGGCGCTGCACCTGCGTGCGGCTCATGAACCCGATGCGCTGCGTGAGGTACTTGTCGAGCCTCGACCCGCGGTCACGCTGCAACTCGAAACGGACGCGGATCGGATCGTCCGCATCCGACTCTTCCCACGCCTTGCGGACCGCCTCCTGGTCGACCTGCCCGCCGGGAAGAATGAGATCAGGCGTCGGACCGGGCCCGGGCGCCCCGGCGTTCATCCAGCCCCGCCGTCGACAGCGCCGCGTTCCCCGTCACCGATCCCCTGCTCACCGGCCCCCTGCCCGTCCTGGACGGGCGCCCCCTCGGCGCCGTCAGCCCCAGGCGCCGGCTGGCCCTCAAGCTGCTCCATGAACCCGGGGCCGAACATCTCGAGATCCAGCTCATCTCTGGAATCGCCGGCAGCCTCCGGCTCGACCGGAACCTCCGCCCGACGCATCGGCTCGGGCACATCGCCGAGCTCGCCGAGCCCCGCGATCCGCGCCCGCGCGATCGCCGCGATCTGCGGGAACGCACGCGTCTCGGCCAACTCGATCACCTGCTGATAAAAGCCCTCGGCATCGCCGATGCTCCCCCGCGACTCAGCGATCGCGCCGAGCCCGAAGAGCGCACTCGCGGCGTGCAGCGTCCCGCCGCTCCGCGTCCGGTTCGTTTCCAGCACCTCGCGGTAGAGCGCCTCGGCCTGCGAGAGGGCGTGATCGACACCCGAGGCGTCGAGCAGGTCTTCCTCGGTCAAGAGCTCCCCATCGGGCCCGATCGCTGCGCCGGGCGCAACACCCTTGCGGGCAGCACGCAGCCACGCGTCGGCGGCGCCGAGCCTGGCCATCGAGCCCACGCCGCGGACATTGCCCCGCTCGCGGGCCACACGCAGGTACTGCTCGGGCAGCGCATCGCCCGATGCGGCCACCAGCGACAGCTCCTCGAACGCCCGGTCGATGCGGTCACGCTCGCGCGTCGACGACCAGTTGCGGTAGGCGACGACGCCGAAAATCAGCGCGATCACCAGCAGCGCCGGCGTCGACCACTTGCGCAGAAAGTCAATGAAATCCTGGTTGATCCGGGATTCCTCGAGCCCCGCGCCCTCCCGGATCTGGCTCTGGCGTTCGTCCATCAGCTCACTCTGCTCTTGACCTGCGCCGGCAAAGGTCCAAGCCCCGACAAGGGACCGACCGCCGCCGGCTCATCAACCCGGAAAACACGCCCGAGAGACGATGCTAGGGATCCACCCAGCCCCCCGCCTCAGCCAGCCCCTCAGCCCGACCCCACGCCCGACCAAAACCGCCACGGCGTGCCCGATTCAAGCACCCCGTCCGGGACCAGCCGCTCGCGGATCAACCCCGCCAGCTCCTCGATGCCCTCCCCCGTCTGAGCGCTGACCTCGATATCCACCGCCCCCCCCGGCGGCCCCAGATCCCGCCGCAGCCCGACACGGAGCACCGACGCCCCACGCCCCACACCCC
>SLFH01000345.1 GCA_007124345.1 Phycisphaerales bacterium
GTTTTGGATCACACTGACATCCCGGGCAAGGGACGCGTTCTGGGATCCAGAGACGCGCGGGGGACGGGAACAGTTCAAGGCGATGGGCATCAGCGATGTCCGTTTCCCGTCGGCGAAAGGGTTGTTCTGGGATAGGACCGCCAACGGTCGGATGTACAGCCCGGAGTTGGGCCGCTCTGAATTCCTTGATCCGCCGGAGCGTCGACGCCACCCGACCGCCTTCTTTGACGGCCGCGCGGGATCGTTCAGGCCGCATCAGTTCGGGCCGTTCATGATCGACGGCGTCGGCTGGTGGAACCCGTGGACACACCCGACCAACGCGGCGAGCCCCGTCGTACACACGATCGGCGGTCTTGGCGGCCGGGATGTCGTAGATTGACGGGTTGGGCAGCAGGTGTCGGGGGATCCAAAGGTGGCACAGGTCTCCGACCTGTGCCGTTGGTTCTCCGTCAACTTTCGTCATCGAACGGCACAGCTCGGAGAGCTGTGCCACCATGGAACCCGAACCCGAACCCGAACCCGGCTCGGCGAGCCGGGCCACCCTGCTCCCAGCGCCCGGCCTCGGGCACCCTCACGAAATCTTCAGCGTCGGCCGTTTCGTCCCCTGGCCGAGGCTGGCGAGCGCGACCTGGCTTTCGAGGTTGGCGACGAGGCGTTCGAGCGAGCGGGGGAGGGCGTCGCCTCCGGCGGTGTCGGGGTCGAAGTTGGCCGAGGCGTCGCCGGTGTCGCTGTTGGCGCGGAGGGCCATGTTGATCGGCACGGCGCCGAGGTAGGGCAGGCCGAGGCGCTGGGCCATCTGCTCGGCGCCGCCGCGACCGAATATGTCGTACTCCTTCTTGTCGTCGCCGATGAAGTAGCTCATGTTCTCGACGACACCGAGCACATCGATGCCGAGCTGCTGGAACATCCGCGCGGCGCGGACGGCGTCGTCCTGGGCGACGCGTTGCGGCGTGCAGACCACCACCGCCCCCGTCAGGCGCAGCGTCTGGGCCATCGTCAGCGGGACATCGCCGGTGCCCGGGGGCAGGTCGATGATGAGGTAGTCCAGCTCGCCCCACTCGGTCTGCTCGGCGAGCTGCTTGAACGCGCCGTGGGCCATCGGCCCGCGCCAGATCAGGGGCTTTTCGGGGTCGACGAGCTTGCCGATGGTGACGGCTTTGATGCCGTGGACGAAGAAGGGCTGCAGCTTGCCCTGGTGGACCTGCTGCTCCTCGCTGTGCAGCGCGAGCATGGTGGGGAGGGAGGGGCCGTAGATGTCGCCGTCCATGAGCCCGACGGCGTGACCCTTGCGTGCGAGGCCTACGGCGAGGTTGACGGCGATGGTGCTCTTGCCGACGCCGCCCTTGCCGGCGCCGACGGCGATGGCGAACTTGACGCCCGGCAGGCCGGAGGATTCGGATTGAGGGGTTGGGCGCTGGGCGCCGGGCGCGGGGCGCTGGGTGTTGGGGGCGGGGGTCTGTTGTTGTTTGCCGGCGCTGAAGCGTGCGGTGTGGATGACGGCGCCGGGCTTGTCGACGAATTCGACAGTCAGCGATTGCAGGGGCGTGCCGGCATCCTGGAGCTTGGCCGCGATGGCGTCGCGGGCCGCGGCGGCGATGGCCTGCATCGAGTTCTTGTCTTCCAGACCTGGGAGGTGGAACTTGAGGCTGGTGTAGGCGTCGCAGGTGGCGACCCACTCCAGGCGATCGGCGAGGGTGTTCTTGCCCTCGGTCGCCAACGCGTCGGGAAGGGGGATTCGGGCGAGGGTGTCGGCGATGTCCTGTTTGGTGACGGTCATGGGTGTGGTTCCGGTGGGTTGGGCGGATCGGGACAGTGCCTTCGCGGGATGCTAGCGCGTGGGTGCAATCCCTCCCGGGCCGGGTGCGTTGGGCTTGGCAGAACAGTCAGCGAGCCGGGCCATTCGGGGCCGGCCAACACACAGACGCACGCCCGAAGCCCGGGCGTATATGCGGGAAGGAACAGCATCATGCGGATCAGCAGCAAGATTTTCGGCGGGGACCTCCGGCGGGGCTTCGGTGTGACGGCGGCTTCGGCGGTCGTTGCGTTCTCGGGCCTTGCCCTCCCCATGGCGGCCTCGGCCGAGCCGGAGCGTCAGATCCTCCGCGGGCCGCAGGTCGGCGAGCGGGGTGAGCGCCAGGCCCAGCGAGGCGAGGAGATGCGGGCCGAGGGCCGGGCACACATGGCCGAGCGGGCCCAGGAGCGGCTGGCGGTCGTGGCCGCGATGGGCGCGATCCGCGTGCTCGACTCCGATCGTGCTCCCGAGGGCCTCGCCCTGAGCGAGGAGCAGTCAGAGGCGATCCGGAAGATCCAGGCCGAGCATCGTGCCGAGGTCGTGGCGTACTACCAGGAGCACAAGGACGAGGTCCGCGAGCTGCTCGTCAAGGGCGGGTTCGATCGTGCCGTCGAGCTGCTCGATGAGGACCGGCTGAGGCCGGAAGGGATCGAGCGGGTGATCGGCACGGTGCTCCCGACGCCACAGGGCCCGATGCAGCGTGGCGAGGGCGTCCGGCGTGGCGGGGCCGGAGCGGGCGACGCCGAAGAGCAGCGCCGGTGGCAGGAAGAGCGTCGCGAGCAGATGGAGCGCCGGGCCGAGGCGATGCGCGACATGACCCCCGAGCGTCGTGAGTCGATCCGCGGGCTGATGGAGCTGCGCCAGGGGGCGCCCAGCCCGGTGGCGGCGGCCCGCAAGTCGATGCAGCACCTCAACGATGGCCAGCGGGCGTGGGTGACCGAACGCGTCGATGCCGCCCGCCAGCGGGCCGAGGAGGTCCGCGAGAGGCAGATGCGACAGGAAGAGACCCGCGAGGGCCGCCAGCGTCGCCAGGGCGCCGGGGCGGGCGGTGCGGCCGGGGCTGGCGAGCGGCAGAACCGGCGTCGCGGCGGGAACTGACCGACGACCGACCCCGCGTTCCGACAGCCTTTGTCGTTTGTGCCGCCTTCCGGGGCGGCATTTTTATTGAGGCGTCCGGGCGGGGGTCTTCACAATCGGCGGAGGGCGGATTCCGGGGTGGACAATCGCTGGCGAGCGGAGTACTCGGGAACAAATGGAAAACTGGGTAAGTTTAGAACCCTGTCGACTCCGCATGCGTACCCTGTTCTGGGTGAACTGTTCAGGGGCATTGAATGTGAATACCATAGGCTCCGGGCAAGAAAACCTGTCAAGAATTTACGCCAAGACCCAAACCGCCCGATAAGCCCTGTAGAATCATTCCTGATCTCTCTCTCCTCCAGCGGGGCGCTGTCTACCGATAGCGCCCTGCTTTGTTTTTGACGAGCGGGATATGCGAACTAGTTCGTATGCACGATGATCGGGTAGTTGGGATCGCCCGGTCCAGTGCTCAGGGTCGCGCGTGAACTGCTTCGGTACGATCCGCCCGATGTCAACCCCGAAGGACGCTTCTGACCTGTTCGACCCATCGCGGCCGGTGCTCATCACCGGCGTGGCCGGGTTCATCGGCTCGCATGTCGCCCAAGCGGTCTTGGCCCGGGGCGGGTCGGTGGCGGGGGTCGACAACTTCGACCCGTACTACGACGAACAACTCAAGCGGGCGAACCTCCGCGAGATCATCGCGGGCGAGGGCGGGGCGAGGTTCAACTTCCACGAGGCGGACATCACCGACCAGCGGGCGATGGAAGAAGTCTTCCGAGAGAGCGGCCCGTCGAGTGTGGTGCACCTGGCCGCCAAGGCGGGCGTGCGACCCAGCATCGAAGACCCGGTGGGATATGCCCACGCGAATGTGACGGGGACATCGGTGATCTTGCGTGCCGCCGAGCGGGCGGGGTGCGGGCGGATCGTGGCGGCCTCGTCGAGCTCGGTTTACGGCAGCTCGGAGAAGGTGCCCTTCGCCGAGACCGACGACATCACCCGTCCCATCAGCCCGTACGCCGCGACAAAGCTGGCGACCGAGGCGGTCTGCTGCACACACGCGCACCTGACGGGGATGCCGACGGCGTGTCTGCGTTTTTTCACGGTGTATGGCCCGCGGCAGCGTCCGGACCTTGCGATCCGGCTGTTCATGCGGAAGATCGGGGCGGGTGAGCCGATCCCGTTCTTCGGCGACGGTTCGACCAGCCGCGATTACACGTTCATCGACGACATCGTGTCCGGCGTGCTCGCGTCCTTGGAGCGAGTTTCCGAGCACGGGTACCGGGTGTGGAACCTGGGGAGCGATCGTCCTGTGACGCTGCGCGAGTTGGTCGAGACGATCGGCGAAGTGGGCGGGCGGAAGCCTGAGATCGATCGGCGGCCGATGCAGCCGGGGGATGTGCCGCGGACATGGGCAGACTTGACCAGAGCGGGCGAGGAGCTTGGGTACAGGCCGACGACGGCGCTGCGCGAGGGGCTGGAGCGTCAGCACGCGTGGATGAAGTCAGTGGGCGAGTGCGCCTGAGGGTGGCGCGAGAAGCCATCAACGACAACCGCCCGGGCTCTGTCCCGGGCGGTTGCTTTGCTGTGGAGAGTTTGCAGGTTTACTCGTCGTCGGGCGTGGAGACGCGGCCGTCGCGGGTGACGACGACGCGGGGCCTGCTCGGGCGAGTGACGACGCGTCGCTCGGGCTCGTCGCCGAGCCTGGAGAGGACTTGGTCAGAGGGGCCTGCGATCATGGATCGCGCGGTGCGGAGGTTGCGGGTCTGCTCGGGTCGCTGGAGGTTGGGGGTGCCTGGGAGAGGTCCGCCGGAGGTGCCCCGGGTGCCACCGCCGATGAAGCCGCCCGAACCGCCGCCGGTGGATCCGCCTACCGAGCTGCCGCCGGAGCCGCCACCGGTGTTACCGCCAGAGCCTCCGGTGTTTCCGCCCGAACCTCCGGTGTTGCCCGATCCGCCTCCTGGGTTGTTGCCGGAGCCGCCGCCGGGGCGGATGTCTGCGGGGACGGTGAAGTTCCAGGACTCCACGGCGTTGAGCGACTCAGACCATGGGACGAAATCGAAGAGGAGGGGGACGAACCCGTTGGACGCCGCGTGGCTGGCGTCTTCGGTCTTGATGGTGTTGGAGGCGCCGCGTCCGTGCTCTCGCCAGTACTGGTCCCAGCGAAGGGCGGCCCAGATCTCGTGGCCGGGGTTGATCAGGTCGGCGAGGTAGTGGGGCGATCTGATGCTGGTTCGTTCGCTCGGCGTGGGGCCGTTGTTGATGTTGCCGTAGCCGACGGTGTACATCGGGGCGATGTTGTTGAGGATGTCGCTCTGTCTGGGTTCGAGGACGAAGGTGACGTCGGGGTATCGTTGTTTGAGGATCTCGATCCACTGCAAGGTCTCCCAGAGCGGGAGTGTCATGGCGTCGAGTCCGACGAGCGTAGCGCCGGCCTGGACGGCGAGGTCCATCTCTCTGAAGGCGTTCTGGCGGTGGATGGGGTTGTTGACGTCGAAGCGGTTGATGTCGGCGCGTTCGGGGTTCCACATGGTGATGTGGTCCGCGGTCCTGCCCCACCAGAGGCCGAGCTCCTTTCCCGCTTCTGCGACGCGGGGGAATCCGTCGCGCGGGTCGAGAGCGGTGCGGAGCAGGGTGCTGTCGAGCCATCGGCTTGTGAACTGCCAGGGGTAGTTCTGTGCGGTCTCGTAGAGCCCGGTGGGGGCCCAGACGAGGAGGCGCTGGTGGTCGGGGTTGGCGCGGAGCATGCCGGTGACGACGTCGCGGAAGCCGTGGAGATCGGGCCTGCCCCGCGCCCACCCGTCGGGGTTGCCTGCGCTCTGCGAGCTTGTGACGGCGATGGGGTAGCCGACGACGGGCGTGGGGTTGCGTTCGTACTTGACGGGGCCGTAGGTCTCGGCGAAGTAGTCACGGTAGGGGACGAGGGTGCGCTGCCACTCGTCGGGCTTGTCGGTGAACCGGACGGTGAAGCGGTAGGATCGGGAGTCTCCCGGATCGAGCGTTGCGCCGTTTGTGACGATGGTGCTCGTGGGTGTGAAGGGGGAGAAGTGGATGTAGATCACCCAGCCCTGACCGGTGGCGCACCCGCTCTGCGAACCGGGTGCGGCGCGGTAGGCGAAGGACACGTCGTGCTGGTACTCGA
>SLFH01000377.1 GCA_007124345.1 Phycisphaerales bacterium
AATCGGCGGGAAACAGGCGGGCTGGCCCGGCTTTTTCCGCAAGCGACAGAGTCTACCCGCCCTCGGGATCGGGGCAAGCCCTTTTGTGGGCTTGAGGTGGGTTCAGGCCCGCTCTTCGCTGGTGGAGCGCCACGCGGCGGTGTCGCCGTTGCCGTTAGGTCGGAGGGGCTTGGCCCGGCCGTAGGGGCTCGACCCGGCCCTTCGGGCGGCCTGTCCGCTGGGGACCTCGGCGGGGCGTTCGGGCTGCGCGGGCTCGTTCTGCTGAGCCCGCGGTGTGTTTTCGGACTCTCGGCTCGGCTGCGACTCGTCGGCTTCCGGCTCGTCGCCGTGCAGACGCTTCTGGCGTGCTTCGTCGATGGATCGATCGAGCTTGTCGAGGATCGCCTTGACCTGATCGAACGCGCGATTCTGTTCGGACATCGGTGAGGCTCCTGGGCCGAGAATCCGCCATCGGCGCGGAAACACACCGACTTCCCTCAAAGCAAGACCGAAGGAGCATGCTCCGGTAAAGGCGTGACGGATGCGCCGTCTGGCGAACGCCCCCCCCGACCGCGCCCTCGGTACTCTCCCCCATCCGGCCCTTGGACTGCGGGGCGTTCTTCGGTACAGTGATCGTTCGTCGGCGCGGGGGTGCGCCGCGTCAAACCACGCCCCGGTTTCGGCGTGCGTCAGGATGGACCATGGCTGAGGTTGTGCTCGATCGCGTCCGCAAGGTGTACCCCAACGGCCACGAGGCCGTGAAGGAGTTCAACCTCCGCATTCCCGACGGGCAGTTCGTCGTGCTCGTCGGCCCTTCGGGCTGCGGCAAGAGCACGACGCTCCGCATGGTCGCCGGCCTTGAAGACATCACCGGTGGCACGGTCTCGATCGGTGGCCGCGTTGTCAACGAGGTCGCTCCAAAGGATCGCGACATCGCGATGGTCTTCCAGAACTACGCGCTTTATCCGCACATGTCGGTCTACAAAAACATGGCCTTTGCCCTCCGCCTGCGCCGGATGCCCAAGGACGAGATCGATCGTCGCATCAACGAGGCTGCCCGGATGCTGGGGATCACCGAGCTCATGGACCGCAAGCCCCGCCAGCTCTCTGGCGGGCAGCGCCAGCGTGTCGCGGTCGGGCGGGCGATCGTGCGCGAGCCCAAGGCGTTCCTGTTCGACGAGCCGCTCTCGAACCTCGACGCGAAGCTGCGCGTGACAACCCGTGCCGAGCTCAAGGCCCTGCACCAGCGCCTCAAGACCACGACGATCTATGTGACCCACGACCAGGAAGAGGCGATGACGCTGGGCGACATCGTCGTGGTGATGGCGGGCGGGGTGATCCAGCAAGCCGCGGGCGCGTTCGAGGTCTACCAGAAACCCACGAACCGGTTCGTGGCGTCGTTCATTGGGATGCCCCCGATGAACTTCCTGGAAGGAACGATCGACGCGGGCGGAGACGGGCTCTTCTTCCACGAGGAGGGCGAGGGCGGCGCTCGCCTGCGCCTACCCGAGGCGTGGGCGGCGCGTGTGGCCGACCACGCGGGCGAGCCGCTCTCGTTGGGCGTGCGGCCGCAGGCGTTCGAGGCCCCGACGGACGCGACGTCCCGCGCCGAGCGCGAGGGGCGTGGGGTTCGGCTGCGGGTGGGCGTGGTCGAACCATTGGGCGATCAGATGGACGCGTACTGCACGACGCCGGGTGGGACGCCGGTGATCTGCCGCGTCGGCGCGATGTCCGGCCTGCGCGCACAGGAAGAGGCTGTCTTCGCGGTCGACACCGAGCGTGCGCACCTGTTTGCGCCCGGTGAGTTCGGCGAGAACCTCACGATCGAGAAGCCCGAGCCGGCGGAGGAACCGGCGGGCGTGTAGCCAATCTCACAGGGGACCAGGGATTTGGGACGAACCAAGAAGCATCGGATGTGGCTTTCGGTTTGCCTGCTGCTCTTTCTGCCTGCGGCGCTTCCGGCGCACGCGACAGAGACGGTGATGCACCTGAGCGTCGCGGGGGACCTCGACTCTTCGGAGCTCGTCTCGCGGATCGAGCGTCAACTGCTCGACACCGGGCCGCACGCGCTGGTGGTCGTCGAGCTCGGCGGGACGCGATACAGACTGGACCTGGTGTGGCGCATCGCCTCGTCCGCGAGGCGGTCTGCTTCGCCGGTGGTGGTCTTTCTCAACGACGACCGCTCGCGCCGGGTCGGCGTCGGGCAGGCGGTCGTGGCAATGGCCTCAGAGCGCGGGGCGGTCGGGCGCCGGATGCGGATCGTCGGCGAGCCATCGGACCGCATCGAGGGCCCGCAGGCCGAACCGGCGGAGCGCGAGCGGATGGTGCGCGAGCTCTCGGGGGATCTCTGGGTGCGCCTGCGCGACATCGGGTCCGAGCCCGGGCTTTCGAGGATCGTCGCGGGCGACGAGGTCGGGTGGTGGATCGAGCCGGGCGAGGAACGCCCGCGGCTCGTTGGTGCGGGGGAGGGGCCGCCGGCGATGCGGTCGACCTCGGACGGACAGCTCATCGCCGACCTCGCGGGCGACGACCTCGCCTCGGTCGGCATGCTGGAAGGTCCGCACGCCGACGCCCGGGCGCTGATCGCTGCAGAGGGGCTTGGGCGGGTGCGGATCGAGCGCGTGCGCCTGGAGTCGAGGCTGGAGGAGTCGCACCGGCGCGTGCTCGAAGCGTTGGACGCGGCCGACCGGACCATGGACCGTGTGCGAGCCGCGATCGGTGAGGTGCAGGACCGCCGGCGCTCGCGACGGCGCGGCGTACTGCCCGACTCGGCGTACCGGCGGGCGGGGCTGGAGATCGTGGGAGAGTTGGAGGCGGCGCGGGCGGAGCTCGACGCCGTGGAGTTGCTGTTCGAGGCCCACCCCGAGCTCTTGCTGCGTCCGGCGCCGCGTTCGACGCGGATCGGGCTGACGCCGGCGATCATGGCGTCGGACTGGCGTGCGGAGTTCACGAGCCGACGTTCGGCCATCGACTCGCTGGAGCGGACGGGGCGGGAGTGGATGGAGCGATAACTCGATCGGACCTTGCCCGCTGGCATGCGGCCCTCTGCGCTCCAACGATGATGCTCACGCGATGACGACCGAACCGTCCAACCCGAGCCCGGCCTCGCAGGTCATGGTGATGCCGCCGGAGGAGGACCTCTTGCCCCATCCGACCCGCCCGGCGCGTGAGGTGATGGCGCGTCGAGAGCTCTTCTGGCACAACGTGATGCGCGACTTCCTGATGGGCATGTCGTTGATGAGCGTCAAGCGGGCCTCGGCTCCCTACGACCCCGAGGTCGAAGAGGCGCACAAGTCGACTTTTGACGGCAGGATCGGGGTCATCACCACGCTGGGGGCGAGGATCCCCATCGGCGAGGTGCACCCGATGTTCGCCTGCTCGATCTCGGGGACGGAGGCGGAGCGTCGGCTCTCTGAAGAGGTGCAGTGCACCGTCTTCCAGATCCGGACGCCCTCTGGGGAGATCCACACGCTGCCGCTGCACGAGATGCGTTCGCTGCACGCCCTGACGCCCGAGCTGATCGAGGCGATCGAGGCCCAGATGGAACAGAACGGGACGGACAAGTCGAAGCCCTTCGGTTTCGCGGCGTTCACCTCGCTGCAGAATTCTGAGAGCAACGGGAACGGGGCGGTGGAAGAAGAAGTGCCGTTCGTGGACCCGATCATCGCTCCGACGCCGGCGGGCGCGGATCCGAACGCCGCGGGCGACGAACCCTGACCGTCCGCCCTCCCCGGACGAATAGGGAGAACGCCCCACGCGAGGTCTCTCCGGAACAGTTTCCTTCCGGAACGGGTTGGCGAGGGTCTGAACTGTCTGGAGGCCTCATGCGCTCACTCGTCGCGATTCCTGTCTACAACGAAGAGAAGTATGTCCGGCGTGTGCTCGGGCGGGTGCTCGACTTTGCGCCGGAGGTGCTGATCGTCGACGACGGCTCGACGGACAAGACGCCGGAGATCGTCGCCGAGTTCCCCGTCAAGAGCATTCGGCGGGAGGGGAACCAGGGGTACGGCCAGTCGCTGCGCGACGCCTTCCGCTACGCCTGCGAGCACGGGTACGACTGGCTGATCACCATGGACTGCGACGAGCAGCACGAGCCGGCGTCGATCCCCGCGTTCATCGAGGCGGCCGAGGCCGACGACGCGGACATCATCTCAGGCTCGCGCTACCTGAAGACCGGCGAGGGGGCGGACACGCCGCCGCCGGATCGGCGAGCGATCAACGCGGAGATCACCGCCGAGTTGAACCGTCGCCTCGGCCTGAACCTGACCGACGGTTTTTGCGGGTTCAAGGGGCACCGGGTGAGCGCTCTGCGCGAGATGAAGCTGACCGAGAACGGATACGCCTTCCCGATGCAGTTCTGGGTGCAGGTGCGGGCGCTGGGGTTGCGGGTGCGTGAGATCCCGGTGAGCCTGATTTATAACGATCAGAGCCGCAGCTTCGGCGGGCAGCTCGACAACCCCGACACGCGTCTGGCGCACTACCGTCGTGTGCTGCACTGCGAGCTTGAGAAGTGGTCGCACCGCCTGCCCGCGTCGGCGCTCGAGGGCGTCGCCGCCGGCTGTTCCTGAACTTTGATCCCCGCCACGCATGCCCAAGGCCGAGCCAGCCCGTCCCGCGACCCCCAGCGCAGACGGGCCGGTTGCGTTGCTGATCGATCCGCCTGCTGCAGCGTGGGCGGGGTTGCTTGAGCGCGGGGTTTCGCTGAGCGGTTCGAGGCCCGAAGCCGCGGCGTTCAGAAAAGCCTTGGGCCTACCGACCGACCGGCCGGTCGTGATGAGCGGGCACCAGTGCGCGATCCAGCATCCGGGGATTCTGGCCAAGCGGCTCGCGGCGACGGCGTTTGCATCAAGGACCGGGGCGGCGCACGCGTGGCTCTGGGTCGACCAGGACGACAACGAGCCGACACGGATCGACCTGCCGACGAGATCGCTCGACGGGCGTCTGCAACGAACGGCGTGGAAGCTCGATGCAGGGCCGATCCCGGCGGGGACGCCGACGGGGTCTCGGCCGGCGCTGCAGAAGGTCGAGCGGCCGGACTTCGAGGCCGTGGGCGTTCGAGAAGGCGCGGCCGAGACGATCGCGCGGGCGATCGAGACCCACGCGGGCGAGGCGAGCCTTGCGCGGCAGTTTGCCGGCGCGTGCGACGATCTGTTGACGTCATCGGTTGGTGAGCGTGAACCGGGCGGTGTCTCGGTCTTTGCCGGCAGCCTGCACGCGACCGAGGCGTTTGCGTCGCTGCTTGAGCGCATGCTCGACGATCCGGTCGCGTGCGTTCGGGCGTACAACGAGGCGGAGTCGGCGCACCCCGAGGCGGAGATCAGGCCGCTGATCGCGAATGAGAAATCGGGGCGTTTCGAGCTGCCGCTGTGGCGGGTGAGGCGTGGGGAGCCGCGGATGCCGGTGTTTGCGGGGCAGGCGAAGGGCATCGAACGGGAGCAGCTTTCGCCTCGGGGGCTGTTGATGACCGGGCTGATGCGCATGCTCGGGTGCGACCTGTTCATCCACGGCACGGGTGGCGGCAAGTACGACCGCGTGACCGAGGCGTGGTTTGCGTCGTGGCTCGGCGTGGAGCTTGCGCCGGCTGTGGTGGTCAGCGCGACGCTGCGGCTATCTCTTGGGGCCGGACCGACCCCGACCGAGGCGGAGGTCGCCGAGGCTCGCCAGTTCGCGCACAAGGCCAGGCACGATCCGTCGGTTGTGGGCGACAGGGTTGCGGCGGAGCGGAAGGCCGAACTGCTCGGCGAGATCGAGCGGCGCAAGGAAGCGGGCGAGGACCCTGCGCCGCTCTACCGCGAGATGCACGCGTTGCTGGAGGAGTACAGAAGCCGTTACGCGGGCGCGATCGCGGAGATGGAGAGCGAGGCCGAGCGTCTGGCGTCGGCGCTGGACGGGGCGTCGGTGGCGGGGGCTCGTGATTGGGCGTTTGCGTTGCATGAGGCTCGGCGGATCGAGGCGTTGCGGGCGGAGATCGATCGGGCGTACGCTGAGGCGTGAGAAACGCGCCTGTGTTCATTCCT
>SLFH01000029.1 GCA_007124345.1 Phycisphaerales bacterium
CGAACCGCTGCCGGTCATCACATCGAGGGGCCCGGGCAACAAGACGGTCTTCCTTGTCGATCCCAAGGAGATGGATCCGGACCGCCCGATCGATGTCGTGGCCGCGGGCCGGACCGACGCGGCGCAGAAGCACCCCGCCGGCGGCAAGCCCCCGCTGCACGAGGTCTGGATGCTCGGGCGGTTCCCCGCCAAGCGTCTGATCTTCGATGTGCTCTTGCACCGGTCGCTGGCGCGCGCGTGCATCCCGAGCGTCGGGGTCTACAGCGTGCAGCCCAACCTCGCCGAGACGCAGGAGCTCCGCTGGCTCGACCGTTTCCCCGTCACGCCCAAGCTCGAGGTGCTCCAGCCGGGGATCGCCAACATCGCCCACGCGGCCTACCCCCGCTACACCGAACTCCTCGGCCACCTCTTCGACCGCCTCGGCTGGGATGCGGGCGAGTTCATCGGGTACCGCTGCGATGTGGTCTACCCCGTCTGGGGCGGGGGGCACTGCATGATCTTCGACTTCGGTCGCGAGGAAGAGGACGCGGGCTGAAACCGCTCACCCCGCCGGACACACCGAAAGGAACATCCAAATGATGCATCGCTCCGACACGCGGACGCTGCGCTTCGCGCTCGCCGGCAACGCTGTTTTTTCGCTGATCTCGGCCTCCGTGCTTGTCTCGCTGCCCGGGCTCGTCGGGGGGTGGCTCGGCGGGTGGCCGTCGTGGGTGCTGGTCGCGATCGGTGCCGGGCTTGGCGTGTTCGCGGCGGACCTGCTCCATCAGGCAACGCGCAGACGCGTGGCGACCTGGCGCGCGCTGTACGCCAGCCTCGCGGACTTCGCCTGGGTCGCGGGGACGGTCGTGCTGCTGCTGGTCCCCGGCGTGTTCTCCCCGGGCGGGGCGATCCTGGCGTTGGGCGTCGCGGCTGCCGTGCTGGGCTTCGGAGCCTTGCAGTTGATCGGGATCGGCAGGGCGCACCGCGTACGGAGCGGGGTGTACCGACACTGCATCCTCGTGGGCGTCGACGCGCCCGCCGCGGCGATGTGGGGCGTGATCGGGCGGATCGGGGACATCCACCGGTACGCGCCGATGCTTCAGGATTCGTGCGTGCTGGACGACCGCGAGCCGGGCCCCGGCGCGGTGCGGTCCTGCACCGATCGCGCCGGGAGGCACTGGAGCGAAGAATGCACAGAGTTCCGTGAGGGAGAGGGCTTCACCGTCCGCTTCCTGACCGACGAGCCCGGCTTTCCCTTCCCCGCCCGCTCGATGCACGGCGGCTGGGAGGTTCGACCGGCCGGGAACGGCTCGACGGTACAGGTCTGGTGGGAACTGGAACCGTCGTCGAAACTGCCGGCGCCGGTGCTGATGCCCATGCTCGGGCTGAAGGCGGACCTTGACTTTCCAAAGGTCATTCGGCGTATGGCTGAAGCCGCGTCGCCGGAGGGACAAAGCTCATGGTCCGCACGCGAGCGTGGCTTGCGTGGACGCCTGTTGCCCAGGCTGTGCTGAGCGTCGCCGAACCCTCACCACCCCAGCACATACGCGAAGATCAGCGGCGCCACGATCGACGCGTCGGACTCGATCATGAATCGCGGCGTGTCCTTCTCCAGCTTGCCCCAGGTGATCTTCTCCCCCGGTTCGGCGCCCGAGTACGACCCGAAGCTCGTGGTCGAGTCGCCGATCTGGCAGAAGTACGACCAGACTGGCACATCCTGCTTGAGGTCGAAGTTGAGCATCGGCACGACGCAGATGGGGAAGTCGCCGGCGATGCCGCCGCCGATCTGGAAGAAGCCGACGCCCGAGCCCTTTGGCGCGATCTCCTTGTACCACTTCGCGAGGCTGACCATGTAGTCGACGCCGGGGCGGATGATCGTCGTCCGCGAGAGCTCGCCCTCGATGTTGCGGGCGGTGAAGATGTTGCCGAGCGTCGAGTCCTCCCAGCCGGGGACGAAGATGGGGAGGTTCTTCTCCGCCGCGGCGAGCAGCCACGAGTTTTTCGGGTCGGCCTGGTACTGCCCTTCGAGCTCGCCCGAGAGGAGCAGACGGTAGAAGAACTCGTGCGGCAGGAGCGTTTCGCCCTTCTCATCGGCTTCCTTCCAGATCCGCATCATCGAGCCCTCGATCCTGCGGATCGCCTCTTCCTCTGGGATGCAGGTGTCGGTGACGCGGGCGAGCCCCTCGTCGAGGAGGGCCTGCTCGTCGTCCGCCGTCAGCTCGCGATAGTTGGGCACGGGGCGGTAGTGGTCGTGGGCGACGAGGTTGAAGACATCCTCTTCGAGGTTGGCGCCGGTGCAGCTGATCGCGTGCACCTTGCCCTTGCGGATCATCTCGGCAAGCGAGCGCCCGAGCTCCGCGGTGCTCATCGCGCCCGCGAGTGTCAGGAACATCACCCCGCCCCGGTCGAGGTGGTCGTTCCACGCCTTGGCGGCACGGACCGTGGTCGCGGCGTTGAAGTGGCGGTAATGCTCGTCCATGAAGGCTCTGATGCTCACGGGTGACCTCCGGATGGGTGTTCAGGTGTAGTTTTATGGGGTTTGGCAGGGTCCGAAAAATCTTTGTTGAGGGTTCGAAAATCCGCTTGCGTCATGCGTCTTGATTCAGTACGGTCGATCCTGTGGAAACCCTTACCGCTGTAAGGAGTTCGGGATGGAACGCGAAACAGCCCGCTTGACCCGCCGCGGCTTCACGATCCTCGAACTGATCGTAGTCGTGCTCGTGATCGGGGTGCTCTTCTCGCTGGCGCTGCCCTCATTGGCGGCGGCGAGGGATCGCGCTGGCGAGCTTGCCTGCCTCGCCAGGGCAAGGTCCTGCTACTTCGCGGTGCAGACCTACGCCGACTCAAACCGCGACCTCGCCCCGGTCCCTTGGCCGTTGGTGTCGAGCACCATTCCGTCGCCGCTGCGCGTGCGGATCTACTACGGTTCGGGCGGCTGGGTTGAAACCGACTATTTCCATGCACAGTCGTGGGGTTATGTGGTCATGGCCTCTGACCCGCAGGATCCTAACGCGTTCCTGTGCGCCGGGGTGCGCGACGACATCGACCGAGAGCACCCTTACATCCGCGGAGTCGGCGGTGAGATCTATATGTACGGCTACCGGTTGCTCAGCAGCACCTTCTTGCTGAGCGACGCGTACCGCGCCCACCCCCAGTTTTTCGCTCCGGATTCACCTCAACTCGTGTCCGATCTCGGGCCGCAGCGACTGACCTCCACGGCCTTCCCTTCCTCGAAAGCGCTGCTGTTCGAGTCTTTTGTGTTTCACAGAAGCAACAGCGGCAGGCGGACCATGGACCTCGATCCGCCTTCTGCGCCCGTGGCGCTGGCCGACGGATCGGCCAGAGCGATCGACTTCAGAACCGCCAACGAACCGGTTGACAACCGCTTCCGACCCTCCGTCCGAACACCGATGCACAACACGCGTCACGGCGTACGGGGGAGAGATTTTTGATGCGGCCACCACTATCGTTTACGCCCCGCTCTGTTGCAATGGTGCGCTGCACCGCAGAGGAGCTTGCAGCGATTTCGCCTATGCGAGCATATGAAGTGACACGCATCATGCATTTGTGCGATCAGGGGAGCACATGACGCCAAGAACCAAACTCACAGTGGCACTCGCGATCATATGCGTCGTAATCCTTGCGGCAATCTGGCTGCCCCGCCTGATGTCCGCCTCCGAATCTCAGGGCGCGTTCCCGCAGCCGGATCCCGCGCCGCGGACACCGCACAGACTCAACAGCGAGCGCGCGGTGGAAAACCTTGCTTCAGCAGCGGTCAGCTCAGTTCGTGAGGCGGCGAGTCAGGCGGGTGTCGCCTCACTCCCGGAACTCACCGAATCCGTTCAAGAAACCGTTCTCGCCGCCGCAGGCGCCGACGCGGACAGGTATTTCAGTTTGCAGGATCGCATCGGGGGCACGCTCACGCCGCGCGCCGAGCGGGTGGTCGAACGCATGGCCTCGCACCCAGATCTCGGCATGCCCGAGGAGGAATGGCGAGGGCTTTCGTACGAAGCGAAGGTCGCGCACGCGCTCTCCAACCCCCGGCTGACCGGCACGGACTGGTCGTCCGCCGACGCTGACAATATCGAGGTGCTTGTCAGCCCCGACCCGCCGCCGCTGCCCCGGGGCTGGGTCGTCCGCGGGCGGGGCAGCATCTTCGACCCTCCCGATATGCGCGGCCTCTTTTCCAACATGAGGGAGGACCCGAAATCGTCGGTCTGGCTCATCGTGCCGGTTGAACTTAGCAGCGAACGGCGGGTCTTCCGGATCCAGTTCCTGCACTGGCCCGAGACCGAGACCTGGCACCCGATCCGCTTCGAGTCGATCGGACCGGGCGACGGGCCAAACATCCTGTTCTGACCCGCCTTTCAATCGCCGCACGCGCCACCGGCGCACGCATTAGGACGGCGTCGGTCCAGCGCTTGGATCCATCGCTTCCTTCAATGCCCCGCAGAGCACGCCCGCCAGAGTCTCCGCCCGCTCGGCGTCGGCGAGTAGATCGCTGCGGACTTCCAGCTCAAGCCCCAGGTACAACCAGGACGCGAAACAACGGCGCAGTGCGGTGGTGTGGCCGTCGGCAACGCCTTCGTACGGCTCGTTGGCCCGGGTGTCCAGGCCCGTCCGATCCCGGATCGCTTCGATCCAGCGCTCCCCGATCTCACGCTCCGCCCTCCGGGCGGGGTCGAAGAGGACGCCGACCTCGACGCTCCGGCGCGCCCCTTCAAAGACCGGCGTGAAGGAGTGGATCGAGATGTGCAGCGTCGTCAGGCCGGCCGCGGCCGCAAGATCGACGAGCTGGATCGCCCGCGACCGCAGCGGCGTGTAATGTGCCGCGAGGATCTCCCGCTTGTCGTCCTCGTGCAGCCCCCGCGTGTACTCCGACAAGAGGCCGGGGTTATCCAGCGAGCGGTTCGGCTCGACGACGAGGCGAGAGACAGTCGAGAGGAGCAGCGGCGCCCCCAGGTCGGAGGCGAAGCGCAGCGCGACGGGCAGCACGCCCTCGTCATATCCCCTGTGCGAGTTCAGGTCGGCCTCGGCGCCGGCGAAGGCTTCGGTCCATGGCTCGGGCACGCGGTTTCCCGCGTGCTCGCACGAGAGCATGATGAAGGGAGTGAGGTGCGGGCGGCCGGACTGGGGCGAGGGAGCCATGCGCTTCAGGCCTCCGGGACGAAGGGCCTGCCGTTACGCAGCGCGTCGGCGAGCGAGGCGTAGACCCGGCGGAGCGATTCGCGGTCGGGCTCGCACCCGAGCGATCGGACGAGGCGGGTCGCGAGCGTGCCGTGGGTGAAGATGGTTTGCAGGGGCGCTGGATCGACGCCGCGGGTCTTTGGAAGCTCGGCGTCGAGGCGTCGCCAGAGCTCGCCGGCCGTGACGCCCCCGCTGCCCTCGTTGATGCCGAAGGCCCGGAGGAACGACGCGTCGGCGATGGTCGCCCGCTCGGCCTGCTTGATGCAGTCCATAAGGATCGCGTGCAGCGGCTCGATACCGAAGGCTTGGAGTTCCTCGAGGCCCGCCCAGCGTTCTTCGGCGAGGGCCCGCACAACGCGGATCACCAGATCGCAGACGGCGATGTCCGAGGCGGGGCACTCCTGGATGTCCAGCAGGCGGATCTCGATCGCGCCGCGGTCGAAGCGGGCGATGCAGCCCCGGGCGTTCACCCACTCGTGGCGGAGGATCCCCTCGGGGTCGTGCCGTTCGAGGTCTTTGTAGATCCCCGCCAGCAGCACGCCCTCGTAGTCGCGCTTGGTGAAGACCGGCTCGGGGATCACCCGCCCGCTGACCGAGGGCACGGCCCGCGCGTTGGAGCGGTACACCTCCAGCCTCGAGTCGGCGAAGGCGGTCGGTTTGGCGTCCATGACCGGCGAAGCCGCGGCGAGCGCGGGGAGGATCGGCAGGACCAGACGGATCGCCGCGTGCAAGCGGGCGAACTCGGCGTCGCTACCGAACGGGAGGTTGATGTGCGTGGACTGCAGGTTGGCCCACCCGTGCC
>SLFH01000134.1 GCA_007124345.1 Phycisphaerales bacterium
CGCGGCTTGCTTTGATGATCTGAATTGCTCAGCCTCGGCCGCAGGCCGAAGCCACCCCAGCTCCCAGCGCCCTCTCCCCAGCGCGATCCCTCAGCTCAGTCTCAATCGTCGCTATATAAGGATTGTGGTCGGTCTCGGGCCCTCCGGTCTGTGGGCAACCTGTGGAGCGCCTGGCCGGGATCTGAGCCTTGGCTTCACAGGACCCACGCGCTTCGGGTAGGCTGCGGGGTCGGCGTGGCCTTCGGCCCGCTTGCGGGAGCCACGCCGCGGCACAAACTTTCTTGCTCGCCCCGGGCCCGGTCGGTCTCGCGGGCGAAGGAGGGTTCCGATGGCTGTACGCAATCCCGAGGAGATCCGCAACATTGTGCTTGTGGGGCACGCCGGCAGCGGCAAGACGACGCTGTCGGAGCGGCTGCTCCACCAGGCCGGCGCGATCGAGCGGATGGGGACAGTCGAGGAAGGCACGACCCACTCGGACTGGGCCGAGGACGAAAAGCAGCACGGGCACTCGACGAGGCCCGGCATCCTGCACTTCGAGCACGAGCAGCACTTGGTCAACCTGATCGACACGCCCGGGCGGAGCGATTTCCTTGGCCATGCGATCGCGTGCTACCCCGCGGCCGAGACCGTGTGCGTCGTGATCGACGCCGCAAAGGGCATCGAGTCCAACACGCGCCGCCTGATGGCGGTCGCTCGGGAGCGCAACCTCCCCCGGATGATCGTCGTCAACAAGATCGATCAGGCCGAGGCGGACCTGGAGGCCCTGACGGCCAAGATCCGCGAGACCTTCGGGAGCGGCTGCCTGCCGATCAACCTGCCCGCGGGCGGGCGCCAGCGCGTTGTGAATGTCTTTGAGCACGACGGGACAGACAGCGAGGGCAACGAGACGGACTTCTCGAGCGTCTCTGTCGCCCACCAGCAGATCATCGAGCAGATCGTCGAGGTCCAAGAGTCCCTGATGGACAAGTACCTGGAAGTCGGCGAGGAGGGGATCACCGGCCAGCAGCTGCACGACGCGTTCGAGCAGGCGCTGCGCGAGGCGCACCTCATCCCGATCTGCTACTGCTCGGCCAAGGAAGGCATCGGGAGCAAGGACCTGGCGCACATCTTCGCGACCCTGCTGCCCAACCCGCTTGAGGGTAACCCGCGCCCGTTCATGCAGCGCGAGGCCGGGGGCGACACCGAATCCGAGTTTCACGCCGTGCCCGATCCGAACAAGCCGGTGCTGGCGCACATCTTCAAGGTCTCGGGCGACCCGTTCGTCGGCAAGCTCGGCGTTTTCCGCGTGCACCAGGGGACGGTGAAGGCCAAGAGCGAGCTGCTGCTGAACGACCAGAAGAAGGCGATCCGCGTCGGGCACCTGCTCAAGCGTCAGGGCAAGCAGTCGATCGAGGTCGACGCGTTGGGCCCGGGCGACATCGGCGCGATCAGCAAGGTCGACGAGGTGCGTTTCGACGCGGTGCTGCACGAGGGGCACGAGCTCGACGGCGTGCGCCTCCGCCCGCTGCCGATGCCCCAGCCGATGTACGGGCTCGCGATCGAGCTGAAGAACCACGCCGACGAGGCGAAGTTCAGCACCGCGCTGCACAAGCTGGCCGAGGAGGATCCGTCGCTGGTGCTCGAACGCATCGCCGCGACACGCCAGACCGTCCTCCGGGGCCTGGGGGAGCTGCACCTGCGCGTGACATTGGAGAAGCTCAAGGACCAGTTCGGGATCGAGCTGGTCACTTCGACGCCAAAGGTCGCGTACAAGGAAACGATCTCGGGCAAGGCCGAGGGGCACCACAGGCACAAGAAGCAGACGGGCGGCGCCGGCCAGTTCGGCGAGGTGTACCTGCGTGTCGAGCCTTTGCCCCAGGACCACCCCGAGGGCTTCGAGTTCGTCAACGCGACCGTCGGCGGCTCGATCCCGCGCCAGTTCATGCCCGCGATCGAGAAGGGCATCAGAAAGGCGCTGATCGACGGCGCCGTCGCGGGCTACCCGATGACCGGCGTGAAGGTCGAGGTCTACGACGGCAAGCACCACGCGGTGGACTCCAAGGAGATCGCCTTCATCACCGCCGGCAAGAAGGCCTTCATCGAAGCGGTGCGCAAGGCGCACCCGTCGCTGCTCGAACCGTTCGTGGTGGTCGAGGTGACGGCCCCCAACGACTACATGGGCGACCTCACCGGCGACCTGGCCAACCGACGTGGGCGCGTGCTGGACACCGAGGTCGGCGAGGACTTCTGCATCATCACGGCGCAGGTACCCCTGAGCGAGATGCAGCACTACGCGACGGAACTGAAGTCCATGACCGCCGGCGCGGGTTCGTACACGATGGAGTACAGCCACGACGAGCAAACGCCCCCGCATATCCAGCAGGAGGTCATCGAGGCCTACCAGCCGCACGAAGATGAGGACTGATCGGGCCGCTTTGTCCCGCACTTCGCGGCGGTTTGCGCACATTCTCGCTTGCACCGAGCCGCCGGGTCTGGTTGACTGGCGGAGCGGTCGGCGCAAGGTCCGGCCCGGGAGGTTTGCGGACATGGAAGGCCCCAAGAAGTTTCTGCCGACGGTCGTGATCGTGGTCTGCCTGCTTCTGGCGGGCGGGGTGCTCTACCGCTTCGTGCAGCAGGTCGCCGAGGCGGTCGAGCCCGTCTCCGGCACGGGCGTTCAAGCGACCCCCGCGCTCCACGCGGCGGCAAAGGCCGGCGAACTCGCCGAGCTCCGCAGGCTGCTCGCCAGCAGCGGCGACCCCGACCGCCCGCTCGAACAGGTCGCTGAAGCCCGGCGAGGCATGACGGCGCTGATGGTCGCGGCCGAGGCGGGGCGGGCCGAGGCCTGCCGCGAGCTCCTCAAGGCCGGGGCCAGGGCCAACGCGACGACGGCCCACAAGTGGACGGCGTTGATGTACGCCGCGGGGTGGGGCGGGGCCGAGACCGTCCGGGCCGTGCTCGAAGGCGACCCGGCGGTGAACGCGCGCGGGCGCGACGACTGGACGGCGCTGCACTTTGCCGCGGCCCGCGGTGCGGCCGAGTCGCTCGACCTGTTGCTGACCGCCGGGGCGGACCTCTCGATCGAGAACCGGTGGGGGCAGAACGCGCTCATGCTCGCGGCCGGGTCGGGCAGTCTGGCCAAGGTCGAGCGGCTGCTCCAGACCGACGCCCGCCGCCGCGTCGACCAGGCCGACCGCGAGGGGCAGACCGCCCTGCACCAGGCGACCGACGCCGGGGGGGAAGGGCTGAAAATCATGCGGGCGCTGCTGGAGGCCGGGGGGTCGGCGGACCCGGCGGATCGGCGCGGCGTCACCCCCCTGATGCGGGCTTGTGTGGGCGGTGATATCGAGCGAGTCCGATTACTACTTGAGCGAGGCGCCGACCCGGAGCGGGTCGACGAGAGCGGGCTCTCCCCCGCCGACTGGGCAAGGACCCGAGACGACGAGCGGGTCGCCCCGATTCTGGCGGCTCTTGCGGGCGAGAACCCGTGACCGAAAGCCCAAACTGCCCTGTTGATATCCGTTGCAAAGGCGGCAGATTCGTGTACACTCTTTGCCAGTAAAGACCGGCCGATGGATCGGCCGATCGTTCCGACAGTCCTTCTCTTTGCGCCACGGACCCGGTGACCATGCAGCCTGTCGGCCCCGCCATCCCCTTCCAGATCGCCAGAGCCTACGGCCTGCCCCAGCAGCAGCCGCAGCGCCCGTCGATGCCTGTCGCGCCCGAGCGGTCGACGGGAGTCGAGCGGGCGGGCGGCGATCGCGGCAGCCTGGGCACGATCGGCAAGGCGGACGAGGCGGTGATGTTCCACCCCCAGGGCGGCTACAAGGCCAACCCGGGTGTGGCGCGACTCGTGGCGGCGAAGGTGCCCGGCTCGGTCGAGTTCGGCGCTGATGGGCCCCGCGTCGGGAGCGGGCTGTCGATCTATCGCAGTCCGGCAGATCGGAACGCCGCGGCGACGGGTGTCGACGCGGGCCGTCTGCTGGATGTCGACGCCTGAGCCCCCGGACACGGACGGGCTGAGCCCCGTCCCAACAGATCATGGAGGACCGCCGATGACGCTTGCCGCGCCCGCGGAGCACAGGACGCTTTCGCGCTTCTGGACGCTCGACCCCTCGGTCAACTTTCTGAACCACGGCTCGTACGGCGCTGCGCCCCGTGCGGTGCTCGAAGCGCAGCAGCGCGTCATCGAAGAGATGGAGCGCGAGCCGGTGCGCTTCATGCTCGAGAAGATGCTGCCCCTGCTGGACGAATCGCGGGCGGAGGTGGCGTCGTTTGTTGGCGCGGCGCCCGAGCGCCTCGCGTTCACGCCCAACGCGACGGTCTCGCTCGCGAGCGTGCTGGCGACGATCGACTTTCAGCCCGGCGACGAGGTGCTGATCAATGACCACGAGTACATGTCGCTGGCCAACGAGCTTCGGCGGCTGGAGAAGACGCGCGGCATCAAAGTCGTCGTCGCGCCCGTGCCGTTTCCGATGACCGGGCCCGACGAGGTCGCCGAGGCGGTGCTGTCGAGGGCGACCGAGCGGACCAAGCTCGCGGTCGTCAGCCACATCACCAGCCCGACGGCGCTGATCCTGCCCGTCGAGCGGATCGTGCGCGAGCTGGCGGCGCGCGGCATCGAGACGATGGTCGACGGGGCGCACGCGCCGGGCGCGATCCCGCTGGACATCGAGTCGATCGGGTGCGCGTACTACGCGGGCGACCTGCACAAGTGGGGCTGCTCGCCCAAGGGGGCGGGGTTCCTGTGGCTGCGCGAGGATCTGGCCGACCACTGCGAGCCGCTGGCCCTGTCGTCGCGGGCGGACACGCTGCCCGAGCACCGGCGGAGGCTGCACCACCTGTTCGACTATGTGGGCACGCGGGACTGCTCGGCGTGGATCGTTGCGGGCGAGGCGCTGCGCCATGTGGGGTCGCTGGTCGAGGGTGGCTGGCCCGAGATCATGCGCCGCAACCACGAGCTGGCGATCAAGGGGCGGAACATCGTCTGTGAGCTGGCCGGCCTTGAGCCCGGCGGCCCCGACGAGATGCACCCGGCGATGGCCGCGATGAGGCTGCCGCCGGCGACCACGCAGCCGGCGAAGGGCAGCATCACCGGCGACGACCTGTGGGACCGCCTGCTCGCCAGGGGCTTTCAGCAGCCGATCTGGACGCACCCCTTGAACAGCTTGCGGGCGATCCGGATCTCGGCGCACCTGTACAACCGCGAGGAGCAGTACAGGATGCTGGGCGAGGCGTTGCGGGAGGAGATGGGGCGGTAAGAGGGGGAGACCCGACCCTTCGCTTCGCTCAGGGATCGGCGTCAAGGTTGCGGGAGTCGCCCTTTGGGTGTTCGCCCGGGCGACGATCTCTGCCGCGCCCCGCGCCCCGCGTCATGCCCGCCGCGCCCTCCCTAGCGTTCGCTCCATGGCACACACCGACAGCCCGATCGTCACCCGCTTCGCCCCCTCGCCCACGGGGAACCTGCATGTGGGCGGGGCCCGCACGGCACTCTTCGCATGGGCCATCGCCCGCCGCGCCGGAGGGCGGTTCGTCTTGCGCATCGAGGACACGGACCTGAAGCGGTCGAGCGAGGAGGCCAGCCGCGGCATCCTCGAAGACCTCTCCTGGCTCGGCCTGAGCTGGGACGACGGACCGGAGTTTGAGTCGGACGGCGTCCGCATCGGCGGGGACGAGCGGGGCGTCGGCCCGTTCTTTCAGGCGCAGCGCAAAGACATCTACGACGCGTTCGTGCAGCGCCTCGTCGACGCCGACCTCGCCTACCCCGCCTTCGACACGCCTGAGGAACTCGAACAGATGCGGGCCGAGGCGCAGGCGGCAAAAAAAACCTTCGTCTACCGCAGGCCCGAGGGGTACGACCGCGACGCGATGCTCGAGCGTGCGGCGAGCGAGGAGCATGTGGTGCGTTTCCGGATGCCGCCCGAGGCGGTGACGGTGCGCGACGAGGTGCTGGGCGATGTGACGGTGCCTTATGAGGA
>SLFH01000382.1 GCA_007124345.1 Phycisphaerales bacterium
GACACCGACTTTTGTCTACTCGACCGCCACGCTGCTGAGCCACTACCGACGCCTGACCGAGGCGTTCGCCCCCCTCGATCCGGCGGTCTGCTTCGCGGTCAAATCCTGCGGCAACCCCGAGATCTGCCGCCTGGTCGCCGGGGCGGGGGCCGGGTTTGATGTCGTCTCGGTGGGGGAGCTCGAACGCGTCTGGCTCTCGGGGGCGCCGATGTCGGGGGTGGTCTTCGCCGGGGTCGGCAAGCGCCGCGACGAGATGCTCGCCGCCCTGGACGGGCGCTACAGCCCGCTGGCGGGGAGCGGCGTCAAGGTCAACGGGCTCGGCCCGGAGGGGCGGGGGCCGATCGGCCTGTTCAATGTCGAGAGCGAGCAGGAGCTGGAGGTACTTGAAGACGCCGCGAGGGAGGCGGGGGTCGTCGCCTCGGCGACGCTGCGGGTCAACCCCGATGTTGACGCGAGGACCCACAGGCACACCACCACCGGCAAGCGGGAGAACAAGTTCGGGATCGACCTTGCGCGCGCGCCCGCGGCGTTCGCCCGCTTCGGCGATTCGCCCCATGTCAACCTCCGCGGCCTGCACATGCATCTGGGCTCGCCGATCTACTCGCCGGATCCGTACACCGAGGCGCTCGAACGCATCCTGGTCCGGATCGACGAGATCGAGCGAAGCGGGAATCGCATCGACCGCCTGAACATCGGGGGCGGGATCGGGGCCGATTACGAGACGGGCGCCACGCCCCCGTACACGGCCTACGCCGAGCGCATCGTCCCGATGCTGACGCCCCTCGTCGAGCGCGGCGTGAAGATCCTGATGGAGCCGGGACGCACGCTCATCGCCAACGCGGGGGTGCTGCTCGTGCGCGTCGAGTATGTCAAAGAAACCTCGGGCGGGCGCTTCGTCGTCTGCGACGCGGGGATGAACGCCCTGATCCGTCCCGCGCTCTACGACGCGTTTCACTTCGTCTGGCCGGTCCGCGTCGGCGAGGGACAGGCCCCAACTCGGCGCAGCAAAAAACCCGAGGGCCCGGACCTTGTCCCGTCGCATGTCGTCGGCCCGATCTGCGAGTCCGCAGACGCGTTTGTGCGCGACTGGCCGATGCCGCGGGTCGAGCGGGGGGACCTGCTGGCGGTCTTCAGCGCCGGGGCCTACGGCATGTCGATGGCCAGCACCTACAACGACCACCCCCTCCCCGCCGAGGCGCTCGTCGAAAATGGGAGCTGGCGCACCATCCGAGCCCGTCAGAGCGTCGCGGCGATGCTCCTCGGGCCCGAGGCCTGCGGCGGCGGGGCTGTTCGTACAGACAACCCGGAGATCGGCGAGTGAGCGAGAACGCCCCCAAACCGGCAGAAGACGGCGTCCTGCAGCCCCCGGCGATGGGCGAGTCGCCCCGCCTCGCCTCGCTCGACGCCTTCAGAGGCCTCGTCATCGCCACGATGCTGCTTGTCAATGTCACCTGGGACAAGAGCGTCTTTCCCGAGCAGATGTTCCACCTCGGCTGGAACGAGGGGAACCACGGCGCGACGGTGACGGACCTTGTGTTCCCGTGGTTTCTGTTCATCGTCGGCGTGGCGATCCCGTTTTCGATGCACTCTGGGCGTGGCCAGAGCAGGACGCCGACCGAGCGCGTGCTGATCGCGTTCAAGCGGGGGCTGGTGCTCTACCTGCTGGGCGTGCTGATCTGGATGGCGACGATCGCCAACCGGGGCGAGCCGATCGGCTGGCGCGCGTTTTTGCACTGGGATATCTTGCCGCTGATCGGCGCGGGGTACTTCCTCGGCGTGGTCTTTTACCAGTCGCCGGCGCCGGTGCGGATCGCGTTCGTCGTGATCGTGTTGTTGGCGAAGTGGGCGATCCTTCGGTTGATCCCCTACCCGCCCACGGGCGAGATGGTCTGGACGCAATCCGAGAGCGTGCATCGCTGGCTGAACGCGCAGCTCGGGTGGTTCGGCGGGTTCCAGCAGGCGTTGCCGGCCGCGGCGACCGTGCTGCTCGGCGCGTTCGCGGGCGACCTTCTGCGCAAAGGCGGCCGCTCGATCGGCACGGCCGGGCGACTGCTGGCCTTCGGCCTGATCTTCTGGGGCGCGAGCTGGCTCTGGCAGTTCCAGGCGTGGGCGGGTCTGCGTGAGAGCGCGCCGGGCCTCGCCTCGTTCATCGACCGTGTCCGCCTGCCGTACAGCAAGGACTATTTCACATCCTCGTATGTGCTGCTGGCGGCGGGGACGGGCGCGTGCCTGCTCGCGGCGATGTACGCCATCGTCGATGTCTGGCGTGTGGCCAGGTTCCGCTGGATGCAGATCTTCGGGCTCAACGCGATCGCGCTCTACTTCACGGTCGAGATGCTCTGGCGGCTGGTCTTCACCCGCTGGCAGATCGTGCATCCGAACGGGCATGCGGGCTCGCTGATCGGAGGCGTGCTGGCCTGGCTGCGGGAGTGGGGGGCGAACCTGTCTGTGCACCTGCTCTCGGGGCCCTTGGGCGACACCGAGCGGGCCAGGCTCATCGGCGACCACGCCGGTGCGTGGGCCCACGCGATCGGATACATGCTGCTCTGCTGGTGCTTCGTCTGGTGGCTGCACCGACGGAAGATCTACCTGAAGGTCTGAGCGGGTAAGGTGTGCTGCGTGTCACGCGATGTCGGCTCCATCCCGCTCCTGCCCAGACCGAGGTCGATCAGGCCGCTCGGGGGAGGCGTGAAGCTCGAACTGCCGCTGCGGGCGCCGGTCGGCGGGGACGGACACTCCCTCGCGGCAGGCCTGCCGAGATCGTTCTTCGCGGCGGACGGCAAATCCCGCGTCAAAGTCTGTGACACTGGCGGCTCGCCCGCCAGTGTCTCCGCCCGCTTCCCCTCCGAGGCCTACACCCTCCGCATTGACGTCGACGGCGTTTGCATCCACGCCGCGACGGATGCCGGCGTCCGCAACGCCCTGCGCACGCTCGCGCAGCTCCTCCGCGCCATCGGCCCCGAGCTCCCGTGCGTCGAGATCGAGGACGCGCCGGCCTTCGGCGTCCGCGGCGTGATGCTCGATGTCTCGCGCTCCCGCGTGCCGTCGATGCGCGAGCTGTTCGAGACCGTCGACCTCCTCGCCTCGCTGAAGATCAACCACCTGCAGCTCTACACCGAGCATGCCTTCGCGTACCCGTGGGCGACGGAGGTCTGGGCGGGCGTCTCGCCCATGACGCCCGAGGAGGTGCGCCGCCTCGATGCGCACTGCGCCGGTCGCGGCGTCGAGCTTTCGGCGAACCAGAACTGCTTCGGTCATCTCAAGCCGTGGCTGGTGCACGAGCGTTTCGCCCCGCTCGCCGAGACGCACGGGGATTGGTCGTTCGCGGGCGTGCCGCGCTCGGGGCCGTTCAGCCTCTGCCCGATCGATCCGGGCTCGATCCGGTTCGTCGAGCGGATGCTGGGTGATCTCTTGCCCTGCTTTTCGTCCGGGCTCGTCAACATCGGGTGCGACGAGACTTACGACATCGGCCAGGGCCGGTCGAAGGAAGCCGTCGAGCGCGACGGCAAGGCGGCGGTGTACGGGCGGTTTGTCGCGCAGGTCTGCAAGCTGGTGACCGATCGCGGCAAGCGCCCGGCGTTCTGGGCGGACATCGCGGCCGAGCACCCGCGCGTACTCGACATGCTGCCCGAAGAAGCGAACGCCTTAGTCTGGAACTACGAGCCCGACGCGGATTTTTCGGGCCCGCTCGGCGAAGCGCGATCGCGCGGCATGGAGGGCTGGGTCTGCCCGGGCACGAGTTCGTGGCGATCGATCACCGGCCGTGCGAGCGAGCGCCGTGCGAATCTGCAGGCCGCGGCGGCGCGGGGGCTGGAAGCCGGCGCGACCGGATACCTCGCCACCGACTGGGGCGACAGCGGGCACCACCAGGTCTGGCCGGTCGCGCTGCGTGCGATTGCGCAGGGCGCAGAGGCCGCGTGGCGTGGCTGGCTCGATGACGACCTCCTCGAACCCAAAGCGGCGTCCGCGCACGCGCTCGGCGCGCCCGGCGCTGCGGAGTGGCTCGACGCCTTCGGCGACGCCGATCTCGACCTCAGACAGATCTCGGGCGTCCCAGGCGACGCCGGCCCGACACGCCTGCACAACGCCTCGGCCCTCTTCAGCGTGCTCTTTCCGGCCCGCGAGGGGCTGAAGCTCGACCACGGGGCGGCGTGGGGTCTGGTGCGCGAGCGCATCGAATCGCTTCGCGTGTCAGTCCCGGGCGAATCGGGCTCGCTGCTGCACGATGAGCTGTCGCATGCGTGCGATGTCGCGAACTTCGCGGCAAGCCTTGCGATCGCGCGGGAAGGTCGGAACACTGGCGGGCAAGCCACCAGTGCCACAGCTCGCTTGCTCGGGCAGATTATGCACGATCACGCACGCCTCTGGTGCATCCGCAGCCGCGAGGGCGGGCTCGCCGACAGCCTCGGCTACTACCGGCGTCTGCTGGAGGAGGTCTCAGGGTGAACGCCCGCACCGTCCTGGGCTTCATGTCCGGCACCAGCCTCGACGGGCTGGACGGCGCGATCGTGCGCATCGAGGGTTCCGGCCTGACCATGCAAGCCTCGTTCGTGCGGGGCGTGAGCGTCGGCCTGGGATCGTGCGCCGAGCCGCTGCGCAGGCTCGCGCATGGCGATGCGATGACCGCCCGGTCGATCGTTCAGGCGCTGCACGATTTCTCGCGCCTGCACGCCGACCTCGCTTTGCAACTGCTCGATGGCGGGCGGGCCGATCTCATCGTCGCGCACGGCCAGACGCTGCTGCACGACCCGCCCCTGAGCTGGCAGGCGATCGATCCCGCGATCATCGCCAGCGCAACGGGCTCGCCGGTGCTGACCGACCTGCGCGGGGCGGACCTCGCCTTTGGCGGGCAGGGAGCGCCGATCACGCCGCTGGCCGACTTTGTTTTCTTCGCCCACGAGTCGCCGCTGGCGGTGCTCAACCTCGGGGGCTTCGCCAACGCGACGCTGCTCGGCACGCGAGCTTCGGGCGTCGAAAGCATCGAGGGCTTCGACATCTGCGCCTGCAACCAGGTGCTCGACGCGGCGGCGAGGGCCGCGCTCGATCGCCTGTTCGACGCGGGCGGCGCAGCGGCCCTCAGCGGCATGCCCGACCCCGATGCCTCGGCCGAGCTCTCGCGAGTGCTCGAAGCCCAGGCGAGCGCCGGGCGTTCGCTCGGCACCGGCGACGAGGCGTTCGAGTGGATCGAACGCCGGCGGGCATGGCTTGCGCCGAGCGACCTGTGCGCGACAGCGACGGCGGCGGTGGGGGGTGTCATCGCGTCGAGGCTCGCGGGCGTGTCTCGCCTTCTGCTCGCCGGCGGCGGGGTGCAGAACCGGGCCCTCGTCGCGGCGATCGGCGGGAATCTCCCCGGCGCGACCGTCGAGACGACCGACAGCGCCGGGCTCCACGCGACCTACCGTGAGGCGGCGTCGATGGCGGTGCTCGGGGCGCTCTCGGCCGACGGCGTGCCGATCACGCTGGCGAGGGTCACCGGGTGCAAGACGCCGCCGCTCGCGGGCTCGCTCACCCCCGCCCGCCCGAGAGGAGCCCCGCGATGACCGACGAACGGACGCAGCAGCCGCTGGGGCGTCGGCCGGGGGATCTCCCGCCCGACCGCGCCCATGTCCTCGCCGAGCAGCGCAACGAACGCACCCGCTCGCTGCACACGATGTCCGTCGACGAGATCGCCCGCGCCATCCACGATGAAGACCGGCGCATGCTCGACGCCTTCGAGCTCGCGTTGCCCGAGCTGACTGCCTTGATCGAAGCCGCCGAGCCCGGCTTCGCCGCCGGCGGCAGGCTGATCTACCTCGGCGCCGGCACCTCCGGTCGCCTCGGCGTGCTGGACGCTTCCGAAGCGCCGCCGACTTTTCAGGTCGAGCCCGGGCGGGTGGTCGGCATCATCGCCGGGGGCGACGCGGCCCTCCGCCGCTCCAGCGAGCACAAGGAAGACGAGCCCGA
>SLFH01000113.1 GCA_007124345.1 Phycisphaerales bacterium
CAGCGTGAGCCCGATCGGCGGGCGACGCCTGGCACGCCGAACGCCCACAATCAGCAGCGAAGCCGAAAAAGCGGCCAAAAACGCTCCGGCCAGCACAAAGTGAACAGGGACCCACGACGGGATCTGCAGCAGCTCGACCCGGTCCCCGATCAGCCGAACCAAGGCCCACGCAAGAACCACGAGCACCGCGCCCCACGCGATCAGGACCGACAGCCCGCTCGCCAGCGTCGCGAACAACCCCGGCCTCGGCCTGTCAACGCCTCTGCGGGTCACGCCCGAGCGCCTGTCAATGCCTCGAGCGCCGCTTCGATCCCCACACCCTCGACCCGAAACACCTTCTCGGCGTGGGTCGGTCCCGAGACGAGCTCGATCTGACTGGTTCTCACGCCCAAGGCGCCGGCCAGCAGCACGGCGATCGCCTTGTTGGCCTTGCCACCCTCGGGCGGGGCGCTCACGGCGACCTTCAGGCGATCACCGAGCACCCCCGCGATCCGGTCGCGGCTCGACCCCGGCACCGCCTTGACGCGCAGCAGCACACCCCCGCCCTCGTCCTCTTCGATGTACGGCACAAGCTCCGGCACGCCCGGATGCTATTCGCCCGCATTGACACACCGGCCCCCACCCCCGACGATGGCCCGATGCCCGAGCCCGAATCACCGCTCCCGCTCTCGGTCGCGATCGTCTGCAAGAGCAACGAGCAGACAATCGGCCGGACGCTCGATTCGGTCAAAGGCCTGGCCGCAGAGATCGTCGCTGTCGACTCCGGCTCGACCGACTCGACCATCCCCATGCTCGAAGAGGCCGGGGCGAGGATCGTCCGTTCCGAGTGGCTCGGGCACATCAAGACCAAGCAAAAGGCCCTCGAACTCTGCACGCATCCCTGGGCGCTGAGCATCGACAGCGACGAGTCCGTCGAGCCCGATCTGGCCGCGTCGATCAGGAAGGCCGTCACCAAGAACGACCCGGGCGTCGTCGCCTGCCGCGTCAACCGCAAGGTCTGGTACCTCGGCCGCTTCCTGAACCACGCGTGGCAGCCCGAGTGGCGGACCCGGCTCGTCCGGCGTGAACTGACGCCGGGCAAGATCCGCTGGGGGGGCGTCGACCCCCACGACAAGCTGATGGTCGACCCCGGCGCCGGGCGCGTGCTCGAACTCGAAGGCGTCCTCCGCCACGACACGATCGCCGACTTCGCCTCGTTTCTGGAGGCCCAGGTGCGGCTCTCTCGCGTCTCGGCCTCCAGCCTGCACAAGGCGGGGCGTGGTTCGAATGCGTGGAAGCTGATGACCTCGCCCCCGGGCGCATTCCTCAAGCAGATGATCCTCAAAAATGCCTGGCGGGACGGGTGGCGGGGGTGGTGCGCCGCAGGGTCGGCCGCGGCCGCCACGCTCATGAAGCAGATCATCCTGCTGGACCTCCAAGGCCGCGATGCTGAGGGGCGGGAGGGCGACGGACGCGGCGAGCCCCCCGATCCCCCACGGACGGGGGCGCCTGGGCCCGATCCGGGCCCCAGCGAGAGCAATCCGGGGCCGCCAGCACGGTCGGCCTAACATCCCACAGCCCTCCGGAGGCGCCCGGCGCAGTCCATGCGCGCGGATCGCGCCCGGAGGCATGACGGTGACTCGCCCCCTCGCGCCCGTGTGAGCGTCCGCAGTGGGGCGGATCGATGCATCCACGGGCAAACGGAATTATGAGCGACGACACCTCAAGAACCTCAGAAGAACATCTCGCCGAGAACGACAACGCAGACAACCCCGAATCCGCGTCGCCGACAGATGGCGGCGAGCCGACGAAGAAGAAAAAGCGCCGGCGCCGCGGTCGCAGGCGGAAGGCCGGGGCCTCCGAGAACGGGGCGCCCGACGCCGTCGACGAGACCCCGACCGGGGAGGCCGACGAAGCCGTCGAAGAAAGGCGGGAGTCTCCCAAGCCGGCCAAGCGCAAACGCGAGCTCAAGCCCGTCGACGCCACCGACCCTGATCTCTTCGATCAGGAGATCGGGTGGGAGCAGATGGGCCTGAAGGGCCCCGCGCTGGAGGGCCTCAAGGCCGCGGGCTTCAAGAAGCCGACCTTCATCCAGTCGATGCTGATCCCGCGCGCGCTCACCGGTCGCGATGTGCTGGGCCAGGCGAAGACCGGCACGGGCAAGACCGCCGCCTTCGGCCTCCCGCTCATCCAGATGGTCACCCCCGGCGACCCGTTCCAGGCGCTGATCCTCGCCCCAACGCGTGAGCTGGCGACACAGATCGGCGACGAGATCCGCAGCCTCGGCAAGTTCACCGACCTCGCGGTCGTCCCCGTCTACGGCGGCCAGTCGATCCGCATCCAGGCCGACAAGCTGAGCAAGAAGCCGGAGATCATCGTCGGTACGCCGGGTCGCATCATGGACATGGTCGAGCGGCGCTACCTCTCCCTGAAGCAGGTGAAGTTCGCGGTGCTCGACGAGGTCGACCGGATGCTGGACATCGGATTCCGCGACGACATCCGTCGGATCTTGGGCATGTGCCCCAAGGAGCGCCAGACGATGGTGGTCTCGGCGACGATCTCGCCGGAGATCGAGGACCTGGCCCGTCGCTACATGAACGATCCGGAAAAGATCGTCACCGCCAAGGACTCGCTGACGGTGCGGATGGTCAAGCAGTACTACCTGCCCGCCAACCCGTGGGACAAGCGCCGCCTGCTGATCCACCTGCTCACGCACGAGGAGCCCGCGCTGACCGTGGTCTTCTGCCGCCTGAAGCGCACCGTCGACCAGGTGACCGAGAAGCTCGTCGACAAGGGGATCGAGGCGTACGCGATGCACGGCGACATGCGCCAAGCCAAGCGCGAGTCGGTCCTCAGCAAGATCAAGAGAGGCGGGCTCGGCGTGCTCGTCGCCTCCGACCTCGCCTCGCGCGGGCTGGACATCGAAGGGATCACGCATGTGATCAACTACGACCTGCCCGACGACCCCGAGGTCTATGTCCACCGCATCGGGCGCACGGCGCGAGCCGGGCGCGAGGGCGTCGCCTGGACCTTCGTCACGCCCGAGCAGGGCAAGCTGCTGACGGAGATCGAGAACCTCACCAACGCCGAGATCCCCAGGCTCGAGTACCCCGACTTCGAGCCGTCTGAACGCCCCAAGAACTGGCGCGACGAGCCGACGGGCGGGCGCCCGCCCGTCGAGGTCCGCGGCGTCAACAAGACCGCTCGCAACCGGCTCGAAGCCGCGGCGCCCCCGCCGGCGAGCAAGATCGACGAAAAGAAGCTCGCCGCCAAGTTCCCCGGCGGGATCGTGCCCACCAAGCTCCCGGGCAAGCGCATGGGCGGGAAGGTCCGCACGGCGCGCAGCAACAAATTGGGCCTGTAAGGGCCGCAGTCAACACAGAGGACGCCCCCGATGCACGACACGGCGGTTCTTGCCGAGGCCGCACGCCGAGCGGTGCTGCTCGCGTCCGGCGTTTGCCGCGAAATCCAGCTCGCCCAGGGCGCCGTCCGCCAGGTGACCAAAGACGACAAGAGCCCGGTCACCGTGGCCGACTACGCCAGCCAGGCGATCGTCGCGCGCGAGCTCCGCGAACGCTTCGGCGATGTCGCACTCGTCGCCGAGGAGGACACCGACTTCCTCCGCCAGGACGAGCACAAGGCGCACCTGCAAGCCGTGCTCGAAGCGGTCCGCACCGTCTGGGAAGACTGCACCGAGGACGAACTGCTCGAAACGATCGACATCGGCAACGGACGCGCCGACGACTCGGGCTTCTGGACACTCGACCCGATCGACGGGACCAAGGGGTTTCTGCGGGGCCAGCAGTACGCCGTCAGCCTGGCCTTCATCGAGAGCGGCGTGCCCGTCGCCGGCGCGATGGGCTGCCCGAACCTGCCCCGCGACTTTTCAGACCCGCTCGACGAGCCGGACCCGCGAGGCAGCCTCTACTACGCCGTGCTCGGCGAGGGCGTGTACGAGACGACCTGCGACGACTCGAACGAGCGGCCCGTCAAGCTGACCCGCCTGCCCTCTGACAAAGACACGCTGAGCGTCTGCGCGTCGGTGGAACGGGCGCACTCGAGCACCGACGACATGGACCGCGTGCTCGACATGGTCTCGCAGAAGAATATCGAGATCGCCCCTCCCGCCAGGCTCGACAGCCAGGCGAAGTACGCCGTGGTCGCCAGAGGCCAGGCCGACGCGTACATGCGCCTGCCGACGAAGAAGAGCTATGTCGAGAAGATCTGGGACCACGCGGCCGGGGCGCTCGTCGCGATCGAAGCCGGCTGCATCGTCAGCGACATCCGCGGGCACGGGCTCGACTTTTCCCACGGCGTCGGCCTGAGCGAAAACAAGGGCATCATCTGCGCCGCCCCCCACTGCCACGCGATGCTCGTCGGCGCGATCAAGTCGCTGAAGATCGGGGTGTAGATGTGGGGTGTGGGTCCCCCGAAGGTGCTTAACCCATCTCCCCCAGCCACGCCTCGCGGAGCGTCCGCGTCACCGGGCCCGGCTCTGCGTCGCCGACCTGGTGGCCCTCGACCCGGACCACCGGCAGCACGCCGATCGTCGAGCTCGTCAGCATCACCTCGTCGGCCGCGAGCAGGTCGTCGATCGTCAGCATCCGCTTGTGGACCTTGACGCCCGCCGCCTCGGCGTTCTGGATGCAAGCCATGCGCGTGATCCCGGGCAGCACGGGGCTGGGCAGGCCGCCGGCGGTCTCTTCCCCCCTGGCGATCGGTGCGAAGAGCTCGGCGTCTTTGACCAGGAAGACCGACGAGACGCAGCCGCCGGCGAGGTGGTTGGAGACCTGAAAGAGCAGGGCTTCGGCCGCCCCCTTCGCCGAGGCCTGGTTCAGCGCGTGCAGCCTGGGCCAGTAGTTCAGCGTCTTGTGGCTCTGGAAGGGGTCGAGGGGGTTGAGCTTGAGGTCGGCGACGGTGACGGTCACGCCGCGCTGGAACATCTCCTCGGGCGGCGTGGGCGATGGCTGGACGACGATCATCAGCGTGGGGCGCTGGGCGTTTGTGCCGCTGCGGTCGAGCATGTTCAGGTCGCCCCCGGTCACGGTCAGGCGGATCCGCGCCCGCGAGCCGGGCTTCTCGCACAGCCCGCTCCGGCGGAGCGTCTCGAGCAGCAGCTCGCCGACCGGCGCGGCGTCGAACGCCTCGGCGAGCCCCAGCGAGGTCACGCTCTCGGCCAGCCGCTCCAGATGCTCGACGGGCCGGTGCACCCGCGGCGCCCCGCCCTCCTCCGCCGGCCCGACGCCCAGCATCGTCTCGAACACACCGACCCCGTGCTGCAGCCCCGCGTCGAACGCGGAAACAAAGGCGTCGTCGGGGGCGAGGAACTTGCCGTTGAGGTAGATCAGGGTCATCGGCGGATGGTAAACCGGCGGGGGCCGGGGAGCGCGGCGCCGGCGCGTGCACGAAAAAACGCCCGGCCTTTGCGGGCCGGGCGTTTGTGTTGATCAATCGGTCTGGATCACTCGCGGCCGAACATCAGGTAGAGCTTGTACAGGAGGTAGAGGATCTCGATGTAGAGCCAGATCACCGCGGTGACCAGGGCGTAGCCCGCGTACCACTCGAAGTGCTTGGGGAAGCGGTTCTTGACGCCCATCTCGATCGTCTGGAACGACATGAGCACATTGAACGAGGCCAGGATCACCACGAACCCGCTGAACGCGATGCCGACCGGGCCGGCCTCGTGGATCAGCGGGATGCCGCCGAAGCCGAGCATCCGCATCACCAGACCGGCGACATAGGTGAACATCACCGCCATGATGAGCGTCGAGATGATCTTCATCGCGGTGCCCGAGAGGCGGAACTTGCCGAAGGTGAAGAGCGCCAGGAGCGAGAGCACCACGCCGAAGGTCAGCAGGATCGCGTTGAGCACCACGCCCGCGCCTCGCGCGATCGCCTGATCGCGCGTGAGAGGCTCGGTGGCGCCGAGCAGGCCAGCGTTGGCCTC
>SLFH01000058.1 GCA_007124345.1 Phycisphaerales bacterium
CACCGAGCCGGAGATCCGGCGCGAGGTCCGCGTCGTACGGCTCGAACGGGCCGCGGCCCCGAGCCTCGTCGAACGCGCGGCGGGTCTGCTCGCAGAGAGCGATCCCGAAGCCGCCGAATCGCTTGCGGTGAACCTAGAACCCGAGAGCGGGCGTCTGACGCTGATCGGCGCGCGCGACCAGATCCGTGCGTTCGAAGAACTGCTGCGATCGATCGAGGCCTCGACGCCTCCCCAGACGGAGGTGCGGACATACGAGCCGCGCGTCCGCCGCCCTTCGGAGCTGGCGACGCGGATCGATCGCCTCGCGCCGGCGATGCTGCGCCCGACCGACGGCTCGTCCTTCAGCCCGCCCTCATTGGAAGCGATGGACGAGCTCGGCACGCTGATCGTCCGGGCCGAGCCCGAGCAGTTCGGCGTGATCGAGTCGCTGATCGAGCGGCTGGACTCCGACCGCCCTTCCGAGCGCGAACTGCGTGTCATCGGTGTGGCGCGGGGCGAGGCCTCGAAGATCGCCGACCGGGCATCGGCGCTCTACGCCCGGATGACCGAGGGCCGCGAGGACCTCGGCGAGATCTCGCTCGAAGTCGACGAGGCCTCGGGCAGCCTGCTGATCTCGGCCCGCCCCGAGGCGCTGCGCCTGTACGCCGAGGCGGTCGAGCAGGCCCAGCGTCTGCTCCCGCCCGACAGAACGACGCGGATGCTCGAGATCCAGCATGTCGAGGCGTCGGAGATCATCGACCCCCTGCGCGAGCTTTTAGAGGCCTCCGGCCCGACCGACCCCTCGCGGGCGATCCCCGAACCCGGGCTCCGCGTTGTCGAGCGGACCAACACCCTGCTCGTGACGGCCGAGCCCGCGCAGCACGATGTCATCCGCGACTTTGTGCGTCGCCTCGACCGCGTCGAGCAGAGCGACCTGCCGCCGCTGCGGCTGCTGCAGCTCCGCGCCGCCGACGCCAACGCGATCGCGTTGATGCTGCACTCGCAGTACCAGCAGCGTTCGCAGGCGGAGCGTTCGGCCCGACCGGTGCAGGTGCGAGCCGACGCGGCGACCAACACGCTGATCGTCTCCGCCCACGAGGATCTCTTCGACGAGATCAAGTCCTTCGTCGAGCGCCTCAACGACGAGGGTCGCGAGGGGCCTGAGCGCGTCACTGTGCTGTTCAACCTCCAGGTCGCGCGTGCAGACGATGTCGCCCGCGCGATGGACCGGCTCTACCCGACGCCGCCCGTTCCTCGCGACCGCCAGGGGCGCCCGATGCCCTGGCTGCAGCAGGAGCGGGAGGTGCAGGTCTCGGCCGACCCTTCGAGCAACTCGCTGATCATCGACGCGCCGGCGGAGCGGATCGCTTCGCTGGAGGAGCTGGCCGCCAAGCTCGACCGCGTGCAGACGCCGCCGAGCGCCGAGCTGCGGACCTTCCGCGTCGTCGGCGCGGATGTAGAGGTCGTTGCGCGGACGCTGCAAGGCCTGGCCCGCAGCGGCAACCTGTCGGCGCCGCGCGAGGCGGGGCGTCGCACCGCCGATGTGGTGATCGAGGCCGAGCCGCGGAGTTCGACGCTGATCGTCGCGGGCGACGAGATCACCTTCGAGCGGGTCGAGGCGATGCTGCGCGATCTATCGGCGGTCCCCGTCGAGCGCGAGGTGCGGATCGTGCCCGTGGTCAATGCCGATGCGGCCGATGTCCGGCGTCGAGCCGTTGAGATCTACGAGGCGCAGGTCCGCCAGATCCCCGACGCGGGCGAGGTCGAGGTCTCCGTCGACGAGAGCAACAACGCGCTGCAGGTCGTCGCCGACCGCGAGGCGCTTGATCGCTTCATGCGAGTCGTCGAGCAGCTTCAGGCGCAGGCCGGGCCCAAGCGCCAGTCGCGACTGATCGAGCTGCGCTACGCCGACCCGGCCGAGGCGGCAGAGGCCCTGCGATCGCTCGCCTCGACGAGCCAGACGCTCCGGATCGAGGGCGGGCCGGCGCCGGTCTTCGAGCCGATCGAGGGGACCAGCACGCTGCTGATCGCCGCGAGCTCTTCGCAGATGCCGATCATCGATCAGCTCGTGCGCGGGCTGGACAGGCAGGAATCGTCGGAGCGTCCGCCCTTGCGTATCCTGCGTCTGCGTTCGACCGACGCCGCGGCGGTCGCGTCGATGCTGCAGGAAAACTTCGACCGTCGCCCGCAGGACGACCGCGCGCGTCGCCCGGTGGCGGTGCAGGCCGACGGATCGACCAACGCGCTGATCGTCTCGGCGCACCCCGAGCTCATGCCAGAGATCGAGGCGGTCGTCAGCGAGCTCAACGAGCAGCAGTCGTTCGACGCCGACGGGCGCGAGATCCGGATCTTCCCGCTGAAGGTGGCGCGGGCCGAAGAGCTCGCCAACACGATCGACCAGATGTTCCCGGCGCCGCCGATCCCGATCGATCCGCGCACGCGCCAGCCCCGGCCCGACCTCGCCCAGCCCAAGGAGGTCGTTGTCCGCGCCGATCGGGCGACCAACTCGCTGATCGTCGATGCTCCCACGCAGCGACTGGCGGGTTTCGAGCAGCTGGTCAAGAGCCTTGACCAGCACCAGCTCGCCGCCGATGTCGAGCTGCGCACCTACCGCCTCGAACGCGCCGACCTCGACCGAGCCGCCCAGGCGGTCCGCCAGCTCGCCAGCGGCGGGGCCCTCGGGGCGACGGGGCAGACGCCGGTCACGGTCGAGACCGAGCCGAGCAGCCGAACGCTGGTCGTCAGCGGGCCCTCGGAGATCTTCGCGCAGGTCGAGAAGGTGCTCGACGGGTTCGATGCGAGGCCGGAGCGTCCGGACACGACCGTGCGGATGTACGCCTTGGCGCACGCGCGGGCGGATCGCCTGCAGCCTCTGATGGAGCGCCTGCTGGTCACGCGTATCCGCGAGGACGAGCTCGACCGCGGCGGGCGCGATGCCGGCTCGCTGCTGGAAGTCGTGGCCGACCCGGCGTCCAACACGCTGATCATTTCCGCGCCCGAGTCCGTCCACGGCGTCGCCGAGCAGCTGCTCCGCTCGCTCGATCAGGAGCACGCCGGCGCGGGGCGCGAGTCGATCCGCGTTGTCCCCCTCAGCTACGCCGACCCCGCAGAGATCGGCAGAACGCTCAACCAGACGCTGCCCAACACCGACCTGCCCAGCGGCGGGCGCGTCGGCGTCGTCGCGGCGCCCGGCTCGGGCGCGATCGTGCTGACCGGCCTCGAAGCCGACCTCGACCGTGTCGAGGCCCTCATCGAGCCGCTCGATCGCAGGCCGAGCGACGCCGAGGCCGTCCGAGTCGAGACCTTCGCCCTCAAGCACGCCGACGCGGAAGGCATCCGGCGGACGGTCGAACGCCTGCTGGTCGACCAAGCCGCCAACGACCCGGCGCTGCTGCTTCAGCGCATGCGGCTGACGCGTGGCCAGCTCCCCCAGCGCACGCCGATCGGCGTGGAGGCCGACACGCGGACCAACTCGCTGATGGTCTCCGGCCCGGCCGCGACCGTCGAACTCGCAGAGGCGATCATCAAGCGGCTCGATTCGCCCTCGCCCGACGGCGAGCGCACGGTCCTGACCTTCACCCCCTCCAACGCCAGGGCCGCCGACCTCGTGCCCACCGCCCAGCGCGTGCTCGCTTCGGCGATGGATGGGCGGAGCGTCGTCGAGCTGATCCCCGAGCCGGGCAGCGGGGCGATCGTGGTCGTTGCGCCGGCGGACAAGGCGGCCGAGGCACTGGCGGTCTTGAGCGACCTTGACGAGCGGACGCCCTCGGTCCCGCCCGTCGAGTTCCGGCTGTACGAGCTCGAACACGCCGATGCGCAGCAGGTCGCGCAGACGGTCTCGCGCCTCCTGGGCGATCGTTCGCGATGGCCCGAGGCGTTGCGGCGGCTGGAAAGCGCCGGCGTCCGCCTGACCGAGCCGGCGGTCAACGCCGACACGCAGGGCGGGGCCAACCGCCTGCTTGTGAGCGTGCCGACGCCCATGATGCCGCTGGCCAGGGAGCTGATTGAGACACTCGACCGGCCGGCGCAGCAGGGCGTGGTCGAGGTCCGGGTGGTCCGCCTCCGCCAGGGCGACGCGCAGTCGGTCGCCGGCGCGATCGGTGAAGCGATGCGCGGCGCGGCCCGTCCGGGACGGCCGGAGATCCGCGTGAGCGCCGAGCGGGCGAGCAACTCGGTGGTGCTCTCGGGCACTTCCGACCAGATCGCCGAGGCGAGCGCGCTGATCGGCGAGATGGACATCGCCGTCGACGCCGACGGCGTGGGCGTGCGGACGGTCTTCCTCCGCCACGCCCGGGCCGAGGCGCTGGCGCCGCTGGTCGAGCGCGTGCTCAAGAAGGATTCGGAGCTCGACCTTGTGCCCGAGTGGACTCGCGTTCAGCTTCTCAGGGACCGAAGGCAGCCCATCGAGCAGGCGGTGCGCGTTGTCGCCGAGCCCCGACTCAACGCGTTGGTCGTTTCCGGCCCGGCCGGGAGCCTGGCGCTGGCCGAGCAGGTGATCGGCGAGTTGGACACGACCGAGACGGCCGAGCGAGAGGACCGCGAGATCCGCGTGCTGCCGGTGATCAACGCCGACGCTTCGGAGCTGGCGGCGAGCCTTGAAGGCCTGTTCGACGACGAGACATCGACCCCGCCATCGGTGCGGGTGGATCGTTCGGCGAACGCGCTGGTGGTGCGCGGCACTGGCGAGCAGATCCGGCGGATCGAACGCGTCGCGGGACAGCTCGACGAGGCGACGGTCAGCGCCGGGCGATCTCTTCGCACGATCCGAGTCGACCGGTCGAAGGCCGACGCGGAGATGATGGCCCAGACCCTCCGCAGCCTGCTGGAGCGTGACGCGGGCGTCCGCGTCGAGGTCATCAGCGCCGAGGAACTGCTGCGTCGACAGGAGCGGCGGCGGCCCGGCTCGATGCGCGCGCCGGTCGCCGAGCCGGTCGGCGTCGAGAGCTCGCACTGGCTGCACCGGCTGATGGAGGCCGCGGTCTTCGGCCTTTCGATCGAGACCGAGGGTGACGGCGAAGGCGACGACGATCCGGAGCCTTCTCCGCGCGGCGGGTCTGACGGGGGCGGGCCGGACGGTACAGGCGGCGGTGGTGCGGATGCGGGCTCTGACAAGGGCGCGGCGGTCACGATCGCCGTCGATCCCGTGACCAACGCGTTGCTCGTCGTTGGCTCATCGAGGCTCGCTGATCGCGTCGCAGAACTCGCGCGGGAGCTGCAGGACCAGCTCCCGCCAGAACCCACCGCGGTCCGCGTGATCGGGCTGCCCGACGGCGCCGACGCGCGAGGCATCGTCGGCGTCGTGCGCGAGACGATCGGCCAGGTCGGGCGGGCGACCGACCAGAACCCCGCGGGCTTTACCGGGCGCGTGGGGATCACCGCAGACCCCTCCGGCGACGCGGTGATCTTCTGGGCCAACGACACGGACTTCGAGGTCGTGGGCACGCTGATCGCGTCGATCGCTCGGGCGGGGGCGGGGGAGAGCCGCACGGTCAAGATCTATCCCCTGAGCAATATCCAGGGCCCGCAGGCGGTCTCGGCGGTGCGGGACTTTCTCAGCGCCGATCCGCGTGGGCGCCAGGCCCGGCGTGTCCGTGAGCTGGACCTGACGCTCGACGGGCCGCGCGGGCCCGTTCGCGCGAGCATCGACCCCGCGACGGTCTCGGTGATGAGCGACCCCGGGCAGGGGGCGTTGATCGTCTCGGCCCCGCCCGAGAGCCTGGAACTGATCGACGCGTTCGTCTCGCTGATCGACCAGAGCCCGGTGCAGAACCGGATGTCGATCCGGCGTTACGAATTGGAGAACGCCGAGGCCCGGCGCCTCTCGGGCACGCTGCAGGGCCTGTTCGACGCGCAGCGCCAGGACCCCGGCTCGCGCCAGATGCCGCGAGCGAGGTTCTTCGTCGACGAGCGGACCAACACCCTGCTCG
>SLFH01000401.1 GCA_007124345.1 Phycisphaerales bacterium
ACCTCAACCGAGCGCACCGCCCGCAGGCGGAACTTGGTCTCCCCTTCCGGGGCGTCGTACACCCAGACGGCCCGACGCATGAGGAACCGGTCGCCAGCCCGCACGAGGCCGCCGACGCCTTCCAAGGCCTCTGGCTCAACGAGGATCAGCACACCGAAGCCCCGCTCGCCGGCCTCGGCCTCCGCGGCAATCCACGAAGCCAGCGCCCGATAACGGTTGTCGACCTCGCGCATCGCCAGACTCCGACGCGAAAGCGCCGTCACCAGATCCGGCGGGACCTGACGGCCCTCGGGCCGCCAGACCACGCACCGGACAAGACCGTCCTGGTCCCCGGGTCGGGTCATACCCCAAGTCTACACCGAGATCCGGCGGGCACGACCCATGCGCCAGCTTGATCGGGGTGGAAACCCGATAACCTGGTCATCGAAACAGGGTCCGAGAACTTACAGCCCCAGCCGCACGCCTACGGCTTCGGCCACCTTCGAGGCGCCGTCGGCCGGACCCAGCTCTCGGGCGGCTTGGCGCATCGCCTCGCGGGCCGCGTCGTCGGTGAGCAGCTTCAGCAGCGGCCCGCCGAGGCTCTGAAGGTTCTGGTCTGGCTCGACCCGGTCCTCCGCGACAATCGCGGCGCCCGCATCGGCGAGGCGTCTGGCGTTGAGGGCCTGGTGCTGGTCTCTGTGGTAGGGGTACGGGGCGAAGAGGGTCGGCACAGCGTTCGCCCACGCCTCGGCGACGCCTCCTGCCCCGGCGCGGCTCAGAGCCAGGTCCGCGGCGCCCCACGCGGCGCCGATCTCGTCGAGATACGCCCGTACTTCTCCCGCGACGCCCGCGGCCCGCATCGCTTCGGCGGCGCCCTCGTCGCCCCGGTCGCCGGACTGGTGGAGGATCTGCCAGCCTTCGAGCGCGTCGGCGTGCTCGCGGACGAACGCCGCGACGAACGCGTTGAGCGACTTCGCGCCCTGGCTGCCCCCCACCACCAGCAGTGTCTTCAGTGCGGGGTCGAGCCCGAGCCTCTCGCGGCACAGCTCGGGCGGGCCGGTCGCGATCGCTTCTTTGCGCACGATCGGCGGGATGTTGGTGAACCCCTTGCGGTCCAGCGGCGTGGTGGTGAGTTTCGCGTCGGCGAAGCGCTCGATCATCCGATTCGCCCGGCCCGGCGAGGCATCGAGGTTGAGCATGAGCAAAGGGACACCGAGGCGCTTGGCGGTCCAGGCCGCCGGCGCCGCGACAAACCCACCGACCGCGACCATCACCACCGGCCCCTTGCGATCGACGATCACTTGGCGGACCACCGCGACCGAGAACGGCCACGACCGGGCGAAGCGCAGCAAGGCCCCGGGTCGCACGCCGAATGGCGCCGCGGGGAGGCGAACGAACTCGACGCCCGCCTTTTCAAGGAGCGTCGCGTCGAGGGGTCGGTTCGAGCAGAGGAAGACCGCGTCGGCCTTGCCGGGGTGCTGGGCTTCAAGGGCTTCGCGGACGGCGAGGGCGGGGTAGAGGTGCCCGCCGGTGCCGCCGCCTGCGAAGATGGCCGTCGGCTTCCCGCTCACGCCGGCTCCGGCGCAAGGTCGATCGCGTCGTCGTCCCACTCGTTCTCGGCTTCGTCGAGCCCGGCTTCGGGGGCGGCGAGCTTTTCCTGGCTCCTGCCGATCGAGATGATCGCGCCGAGCGAGAACGAGGTCAGCAGCCAGCCCGTCCCCCCCGCGCTGATGAGCGGGAGGGGGATGCCTTTGGTCGGCGCCCAGCCGGTCACGACCGCGATGTTGATGACGGCCTGGATGCCGAGTGTCGCCGCGACGCCGATCACCGCAAGGCGGCAGACCAGCGACTTCTCCCGCAGCAGGATCAGGAAGCTCGCGCCGAGAATGCCGAGATACAGGCTCACCACCAGCGTCGCGCCGGCCAGGCCCATCTCCTCGCACAGCACGGCGAAGAGGAAGTCGGTCGTCTGCTCGGGCAGGTAGCCGAACTTCTGCAAGCCGTTGCCCAGCCCCCGGCCGAAGGGGCCGCCCCCGGCGATCGTGGTCATCGACTGGATCATGTGGTAGCCGGCGCCCTGGGGGTCGTGGAAGGGGTCCACGAATGTGGTGAGGCGCCGGACGCGGTAGGGCTCTTTGATGACGAGGTAGGCCAACGCGCCGATCCCGATCGGCGCCAAGAGCGCCGCCTGCCAGATCCGCATCCCCCCCGCCAAGAGCAGCACGCCCCCGACGCAGGCGATCAGGGCGGCTGTGCCGAAGTCCTCGATGCCCACCAGCAGCACAACCGCCCCGAGCGCGGCAAGCATGGGCAGGGCCCCCACAAAGAACCGGCCCATCATGGCCCAGCGGCGCGTCAGCACAACCGCCAGCAGGAAGACCATCCCCCACTTGGCGATCTCGCTGGGCTGGACGCTGATCGGGCGGCCGCCGCCCATCGAGATCTCGATCCAGCGGTGCGAATTGTTCTTCGGGGCGGCGATGCCGGGGATGTAGACGGTCGCGACGGCCGCCAGGAGCAGGAGCGTGCCGACAAGGAGCAGGGGGAGGCCTGAGCCTCCGTGCCACCGACCTCGGCTCGGCGAGGTCGGTGCCCCAGACACACCCCGTCGCGGCGAGCACCCAACCGCACCGACCTCTGGAAGAGGTCGGTGGCACGGGGGAGCCGCAGATTCCCCAGCGATCCAGAGCATCACGCGGCGGACAGGCAGAAGGGCGACGACGCCGAGCAGTGCGACGGAAATCGCGGCGTACAGCCCGACGCGCGAGAAGATGATCGACTCGGCCGTGACGGGGCTGCCGCCGAGGCTCATCGCGGCCGAACTGACCATCACCAGCCCGATACAGAGCAACGCCAGCGAACACGCGATGATGACCTGCCATGGCCTGAGCACAGCCGAGGATATCGGCCGGGAAGGGGAAACGGCTGGAAAGGGGGATGACGGGGCTGGGCGCGGCCCCCTACAGCAAACTCAGGCTCACCCGTCGCTCCAGCTCCGCGCTGGGCCTTGCGATCAGGTCGTAGCCGTCGCTGTCGACGATCGTGCAGCGGATGAGCTCGCCCGGGCTGAGGTCTTCCTTGGTGACGACGAAGGTCACCGCGTCGATCTGCGGGGCCTGGTGGTAGGCGCGGCCTTCGTAGACGATCATGCCGTCGTCCGCCTCGCGCCCGCGTGCCTGGCGGTCGATCAGGACATCGAAGCGGCAGCCGGTGTTCTCGGGGTCGTTCTCGTCGAACTGCTCGGCGATGTAGGCCGCCTGCTCGAAGGCGATCTCCTGCTGCAGGGCCATGATCTCGCCCTTGCGCCTCGCCTTGGTCTCGGGGTCGACCGCGAGAGAACTGTCGGCCTCCATGCGCGCGGCGGGCGTGCCCGGCTCGGCCGAGTACTCGAAGACACCCACGGCGTCGAAGCCGATCTCCTCGATGAAATCGAGGAGCTGCTCGTGGTCTTCCTCGGTCTCGCCCGGGAAGCCGCTGATGAAGGTCGTGCGGATCGCCATGCCCGGCACGCGCTCGCGGAGCTTGTGCATCAGCTCGCGCTGCTGCACCGCAGAAACATGGCGGCGCATCGCGTCGAGCATCGACTCGCTGGCGTGCTGGAGCGGGATGTCGATGTAGGGCAGCAGGATCCCGCCCTTGGCGATGTCGGCGATCGCGTCGATGATCTCGTCGGAGAAGTTGCTCGGGTAGGCGTACATCAGGCGGACCCAGCCACGGCCCGACTCCTGCTGCACGGCGTCACAGATCCCGCGCAGCAGCGTCGGGAGTCCCTGGCCGGAGGCGAGGCCGGCGCCGATGTCGTCGCCGTAGCTGGTGGTGTCCTGCCCGATGAGGTTGAGCTCGAACGCGCCGTCGCGGACGAGTTCGCGCGCCTCTTCGACGATGCGGTCGGCGCCCTTGGAGCGCATCTTGCCGCGGATCGACGGGATGGTGCAGAAGGCGCACGCCTGGTTGCACCCCTCGCTGATGCGGAGGTAGGCGTAGTGGCGCGGGGTCAGGCGGAGTCGGGCCGAGTCGTCCTCGAAGTAGCCCAGGCCCTTGCCGTCCTTGCCGTGGACGGTGAGAGAGGCTGTCTGCATGCCGCGTTCCTTGGCGGCCTGGAGCGCGTTGCCGGCGATCCAGTACTTGGGGGCCTCGTCGCCGATCTGTTCGCGGCCCGGGCGCTCGCCGCGGACGGCTTCGAGGATCTTGTCGCGGTCGAAGACGCCGACCATGGCGTCGATGCCGGGCGCCCAGTCGAGCATCTTGGCGCGGTGGCGCTGCACGAGGCAGCCGGCGACGACGACGCGCTTGACGCGTCCCTGCTTCTTGGCCTCGATCGCCTGACGGATGACGCCGAGGGATTCCTGCTTGGAGGCCTCGAGGAAGCCGCAGGTGTTGACCACGACCGCGTCGGCGTCCTCGAAGGGCGGCGGGCTGTCGGGGCGTGGGCCTTCGGAGGTGCCGCCATCGCCGTGCTCGCTGCTGGAGCGGCCCTCGACATTGGCGGCGTCGTCCCAGCGTTCATCGGCGTCGCCGGTGTTGCCGACGGGGGCGATGCCCTCCTGGGCGAGGACGCCGAGCATCTTCTCGCTGTCGACGAGGTTCTTGGGGCAGCCGAGGCTGACGAAGGAGACCGTGCGGATCTCGCCCGCCCCGGCGTTGGGGGTTGTTTGCGCTTCGCTCTTCATCAAGGAGCAATGGTAGCGCCCGGGCCGGCTATCCCGGCCCGCCCGACACCCCACATCCCAAGCCCCACGCCCCTCCCTAGGCCGACAGCTTGGCGAAGATCTCCTCGGCCCGCATCCCGGCGAGGGGGAAGTGGGTTTCGAGGAGCTTGCCCAGCGTTTTCGGATCCGTCAGCACGAAATAGCAGGGCAGGCCGACGCGCCACCCGACGAAGCGCAGGGCCCGGGGCAGCGACTCCTGGCAGGTGCAGAAGACCATCTCGGGCCCGTCCATCTTCAATGGCACCACGCGGAACTGCCACGCCTGGCGGTTGTCGATCAGGCCGAGCACTTCCGGCTCGGGCGTGAGCTCGTGCTTGGAGACGGCGGCGGCGAGGTCGGCGTATTGGGTGGCCCAGGCCTTCTCGATCGCGTCGGGGCTGACATCGAAGAGGGTCTCGGCGAGGACGCCGAAGGGGCGGCCGCCCCGCTTCTGCTCGCTGAGGATCGTGTCGCGCTGGGCTTCGGTGATCACGCCCTGGCGCACAAGAACATCGCCGAGTCGGAGGTGCATGCTGATCTCTCCGTGTCGCAAAGGAAGTCGGGACAAATGGCCCGGGCCGGCTCCCTCCGTCCGGCCCGGGCCAACTCCCCCTCTATCGGCGGATGCAGATCGAGGCTCAACCCCGCGTTGCGGGCGAAGAGGACGGTGCGGGCGGCGGGGAAGGGATGGGCCGGTCGTGCGGGGCTACTTGCCGACGCAGAAGCGGGCAAAGACTCGACCGATCACCTCGTCGGGCGGGATGCGTCCGAGAAGCTCGCCGAGATGGTCGAGGGCCGCGCGCAAGCGTTCGGCGGCGACGGATGGGTCGGCGCCCGGGCCTTCTGAGGCGAGGCCGGAAAGGAGGTCGGCCGCGGCGGCGAGGGAGCGACGGTGGTGGCGGGAGACGGCCAGATCCCCCGAGCCGGGGGCGCGTTCGCAACGGCCAGCGATCAGGACCTTCAGGGAGGCGATGCCCGCGGGGTCGAAGGCGGAGAGTTCGAGGTCCGGGGGCGGGTCGCCGGGGATCGTGCTGCGCAAGGGGGGTGCGGGCATGTCGGCCTTGGTGCGCACGCGGATGTTCGGGCGGCCCGCTGCTGGCGGCGTCTGGAAGCGGGCGGTCGGGTCGCACCAGAGCAGCAGGTCCGCTTCGGCGAGTGCGTCCCGGGCCGAGGCCTGGGCGGCGCGTGCGGAGGGCGACTCGCCGGGATCGGCGTCGAGGCCGGGCAGGTCGAGCAGCAGGATCCGAGGGGCGTCGGGATCGGATTCGTCGAGCGACAGCGGCTCGGCGAGGACATCTCTCGTCGTGCCCGGGTCTTCGTGGGTGACGGCGCGCCTGCGCCCGAGCAGGGCGTTGAAGAGCGTGCTCTTGCCGGCGCTGGGGGCGCCGACGAGGGCGACCTTCGGCTCGGTGGTCTGTGTCGCGGCGCTGGCGGGGCCGAGGGTGGCAGAGATCTCGCTTGCGAGTTCGCCGGCGCGTGAGGCGAGTTCGGCGGGCTCGATCGCGACGACATCTTCCTGGTCGGTGAAGTCGATGCCGGCCTCGACGAGGGCGAGCATTTCGGTGAGTTCGTCGCCCCAGCGGCGGCAGGTCTCGCCCGCCTCGCCCTTCATCCACTTGGCGGCGGCGGCTCGCTCTTCGTCTGTGGCGGCGGCGATGAGCATCGAGACGCCCTCGGCCTCGTCGAGCGTGAGGCGTCCGTTGAGGTAGGCGCGGGCGCTGAACTCGCCGGGGCCGGCGCGCCGGACGCCGTCGTGCGAGACGATCAGATCGAGCACGCGCTGGACGAGGAGCGGGTTGCCCGGGAGCAGGATCTCTGCGCCGTCTTCGCCGGTGTACGACTTTGGCGCGACGAAGCGGAGCACGAGCAACGGGAGTGTGAGCTTGGCGCCGGACTGCGAGGGGAGTTTCAGGCGTGCGGCGAAGGCGCGACGCGATTGCGGCGGCTCATCGGCCCCGTCTGGCAGAGAGAGGATCGAATCGAGCAGCGATCGTGTATGCGGGCCGGAGACGCGGAGGATCGCTCTTGGCGAGCGGCCGTGGGGCGAGGCGATCGCGGCGATGGTGTCGTCCAGCGCCACGCCGGGCTCACTTGCGCTTCTTGAAGCGTGCGGGCGGGGGCTTTGAGGCGCCCTTGCCCTGGCGCTTTGCGGCCATGGTGCGTGGGTCGCGCTTGCCGCCGCCCTGCTGCATCTGCTGGCGTTCTGCGGCCATGGCCTGGATGCGTTGGATGAACGACGGCCCCTTGCGCTTGCGTTCCTCTTTCATCTTTTCGATGTCGAGGAGGCCGTGCTTGTCCATGTGGCGCTTGATCCAGCGGTTTTCGAGGATGCCGAGTGAGGAGTTGGCGATGAAGTAGAGGGCGAGGCCGGAGGGGGCGTTGTACATGATGAGCGGGAACATGAAGATGAGCATGAAACGCATGATCTTCATCTGCGTTTCCTGCTCGGGGGTCATGGTCGCGCTGGTGGGCGGGGTGAGGTACTTCTGGTGGGCCCAGAAGACGAACGCGAGCAGCACGGGCAGGACATTGATCGACTTGATCTCGCCGATGAGGTTCCCGACGAAGGGGACCATGAAGCCCGAGCCGAAGTAGATGGCTCTGTCGGGCTCGGCGAGGTCGGCGAGGAAGCGCCAGTTGCCCCCGGTGGTTGCCTGGAAGACGCCGAAGAAGGCGGGCTCGTGGCGGAGCTCGAAGGCGAAAAAGAGGCTGGCGTAGAGGGCGATCCAGATCGGGCTCTGCAGGAACATGGGCAGGCAGCCGAGCATGCCGGCGGGGCTGACGCCCTCCTCGCGCCAGAGGCGGGCCATCTCCTGCTGCTGCTTCTTGCGGTCGTTGCCGTAGCGTTCCTGGAGCTTCTTCTGCTTTGGCGCGAGCTCCTGCATCTGCTTGCCGAAGCGCTGGACGCGGATCTGCGACCACTTGGTGACGGGGTGGAGGATCGTTCTGACGATGAGGACCAGGACGATGATCGCCAGCGCCCAGTCGCCGGTGAGCGAGTGGGCGGTGCGGAGCACGATCATCAGCGGCTCTGTGAGCCACTGGAAGGTGCAGGAGCCGCACATCCCGCCGAAGTTGTACACGACCAGGTTGGTCAGCCGGAGCCGCTCGGCCCCCGGCTCTGCGGCGATGGTGCGTCGCTCCAGCGGGCCGGCGTAGACGGCATAGCCGAGGTCGATCGACGAACCGGCGAGCACCGGACGCTCGGGCGTCAGGGTGCGCAGGATAATGACCGCGTCGCGCCGCAGATCTGGGCCGAGGAAGAGCACGCCCCGCGTGACCTCCTGCCCTTCGCGGAAGCGCAGATCGCTCGGGCGCGAGTCGGGGTCGAACCAGGGGCGGACGGCGACGCCGAAGTACCGGTTGACCACCGCGTACCACGAGAGGCCCCACTGCTCGCGCAGCGCATCGCGGTTGGGCCAGAGAACGCGGGAGGGCTCGAAGCGGTCTTGGCGGGTCGGGCCGACGGCGCTGTCGCGCCGCATCAGGGTGCGGTCGGGCCAGACCTCCGTCAGCGAACGCTGTTCCTCGACATACCCGAAGCGCAGGCGGCGCTGGTCGCCGGCGTAGGCCGAGACGCGGGGCGGCTCGACCGGCCCGAGCTCCGAGAGCGAGACGCGGAGCCCGCGGTCGGTCAGGTTCTCGACGGTCTGTTCCAGACGCAGCGTGTACGAACCGGGGCGTATCGAGTACCGGCGGACGATGCGGACGATCGCCTCGCCTTCGGCGTTTTCGATGGTGGCGGTGAAGCGACCGGGGTCGGAGGGGTCCTGCTGCCAAACGCTTCGCTCGCCGGCGATCGGGCCCTCGTCGGTCTGGATCTCTTCGGGGATCGCCTGGAGAGCGACCGGATTTCCGTTGATGTAGATGAAATCGAGCGAGAACGGGGTGACGCCCTTGCCGGTGCGGAGGTCGTCGACTTCCTGCTGCACGATGATCGGCTCGCCGTTGACGACAGAGTCGAAGTAGTTGCTGAGGTGGAGCTCGGCGACGCCCGAGCCGTAGCGGCTGAACCGGACCCGCATGCGCATGCCGGAGTCGGGGTCGAGCGATCCGAGCGGGCGGAACTCGTGGTCGGCCAGCATCGGGTCGCCGACGCGCCTGGCCCGCAGGCCCTGGAGCAGTTCCGCCTGCGCGGGGGAGAGGCTCGGGGCCTCCGGCTCGCGCTGGGCGTCGCGCCGGATCTCTTCGCCGGCGGGGTCGGTCGCCTCGCGGGCGGGCTGTGGATCGGGGTCTTCGGCCCGCTCAATGGGCTCGGGCGTGGGCCGCTGGGCGGTCGGCGGGGTTTCCTGACCAATCTCCGGTCGGGTTTCCCGCTCGGCTTCCTGTTGGGCGGTTCGGGGGCCGTGGCGGCCGGTGTTTGTGGCCACGGCGACCGCGATGCCGATCGCGGCGAGCACGAGGGCCAGCGGCACAAACACCCGCAGCGGTTTGTTCTTTCGTCTTCTGGCCATTAGTGGAAACGGTCGCCCGGAAACCGGCGGTTCGGCCGGGACGGTCACAATAGACGCCGGTCGAACCGGCGTCCTGCCCTCGCGGGGGTGCGGCCGGTCAGCGGCCTTCGTAGAGACGTTCGCCGAGCCAATCGTGCAACTCGGAGATGGCTTTGATCTGGTCAGCGGTTTTCTTGATGTCGTACTCGACCCTGACGAACTCGACCCGGTCCTCGTGGAGGATCGCGTAGCTGGCGCGGGGGTCCAGGTCGCGGGGCTGGCCGACGGAGCCGACATTGATGACGGCTTTTTCCCCGTCGACGAAGCGGTACTCGCGGTTCTCCCCCAATTCGGCGGGCGGGTAGAAGTCCGGCTCGTCGGTGAAGACGCCGGGCTGGTGGGTGTGCCCGACGAGGCAGAGGCGGTCGACCCGCTCGAAGATGGATTCGAGCTTGTCTGGGGAGGTCATGGCGTCGTCTGGGAAGATGTACTCGTTGATGGGGCGTCGGGGGGAGCCGTGGACCGCCAGAACAGGGAATTGCCCCCCCGGAGCGGGCTCGACGACGCGGACACGGAGGTGGCCGAGGAAGTCGTAGCGTTCGGCCCGGAGGGCCTCGTCGGGCTCGGCGTCGAACTGCTCTCTGGTCCAGTAGGCGGCGGATTCGGCCCCGGGGTTGAAGTTTGTCGGCTCGTAGAGCACGCCGAAGTCGTGGTTGCCCATGAGGCTCCACTCGCAACGTTGGCGGACGAGGTCGACGCACTGCAGCGGCTCGGGCCCGTAGCCGATGATGTCGCCCAAGCAGATGATGCGACCGACGCTCCGCGCGTCGATGTCGCTCAGGACACTGCGGAGCGCTTCGGCGTTGCCGTGGATATCGCTGATCACGGCTGTGGGCAAGGTCTGACGCCTCCTTGGCGGGTGGTATCGGTGCGCCGGCTCTGGCCCCCGTGGACCGTGCGGCGGACCAGCGGCCATGGTAGGGACAATCGGGCGACGCCGCCATCGGTAGTTGGGAGCGGGCCTCACGGGGATTCATCCCGGGGGTCGGGGTTGCCGCAAGACGCGTGTCCCGAACGCCGATGAGCGGCCCGGCTACCATCGAGCCCGGCCCGGGGATCGTTCCCGGCGGGTTGCCTGAAGGATCAGTGCGAGGAGCGGCCGATGCCCGCGGCGAATGTGACCTACCAGCGGACGCGCGAGATGACGATCGACGAGCTTCTGCTCGAGAACCGGATCGTCTTCCTGATCGGCGAGATCAACCACGCGTCTGCGGCGCGTGTGATGATGCAGATGCTGTATCTGGAGAACCAGAAGCGTGGTCAGGAGATCGCGCTGTACATCAACTCTCCGGGCGGCGCAGTCGACGACACTCTGGCCCTGTACGACACGATGCGGTTCCTCTCCGCGCCGGTGGCGACCTACTGCATCGGCCGGGCGTACTCGGGCGCAGCGCTCTTGCTCTGCTCAGGGACGGCCGGGCGTCGGTTCGCGCTGCCGCACGCGAAGGTGATGATCCACCAGCCCTACGGCGGGATCACGGGCCCTGCCGAGGACATCCGGATCCAGGCCGAGCAGATCATCAAGGCGAAGAAGGAACTGACCCGGATCATCTCCGAGCACACCGGCAAGCCGCTCGAAGAGGTCACGAAGGACGCGGAGCGCGACCGCTACTTCAGCGCCGACGAGGCCAAGGCGTACGGCCTGGTCGACGAGGTGCTCCGGCATAACACCGAGCAGAAGGCGGGCTGAGTCGGCGAGCCCGGCCCCCGACGACACCCGCAACACCAGAAGAGGAACGCAGCCATGTCCTCGTATCTTGTCCCGATCGTCGTTGAGCAGACCGCCAGGGGCGAACGCTCGTACGACATCTATTCACGCCTGCTGAAGGACCGGATCGTCTTCCTCGGCGGGCCGGTGACCGACGACATCTCCAACTTGGTCGTCGCGCAGCTCCTGTTCCTCGCCAACGAGGATCCGGACGCGGACATCCACCTGTATGTCAACAGCCCCGGCGGCTCGGTGACGGCCGGCCTGGCGATGCTCGACACAATGAACTACATCCAGCCGGATGTGGCGACCTACATCATCGGGCAGGCCGCCAGCATGGGCTCGATCATCGCCTGCTGCGGCGCCAAGGGGAAGCGCTACGCGCTTGCCAACTCCCGCAACCTGATGCACCAGCCGCTGATCGGCGGCATCATGGAGGGGCAGGCGACCGACTTGGAGATCGAGGCCCGCGAGATGCTCCGCATCCGCGAGCGGATCTACGACATCTACGCCAACCAGGCCTCCAAGCCCCGCGACCAGGTCATCAACGACCTGGACCGCAACAAGTGGCTCGACGAGAAGGAGATGCTCGACTACGGCCTCATCGACGAGGTGCTGACGAACATGCCCGCCTCGGGGTCGAAGAAGAAAGAGGGCTGAACGCCCCTCACGCTCAGAACAAGAAACAACCCGGGGCCATCGCGGCCCCGGGTTTTTTTCGCCTCCCCGCTCGCGTTTCTGGCGTTCAGGTCGCGGCGACGTACTCGTCGAAGGTCTCGGCGAGGTACTCGTTCTTGTGGATCACCGTCGAGACGCCCTCGGGCATGGCGAGGTGGACGACGGCGGGGTTTCGGAGTTCGAGCTCGCCGTTGAGCTCGTGCTCGCTCTGGCGGTAGGCCAGGACCCAGTCGACATCGAACCTGCCGCAGGCCTCGCCCTTGTGCGAGCGGAGCTTCTGCCCGTGCGTCTTCGGCCAGTTTGTGACTGCGGCGACCTCGACCTCGACGGACTCGCCCATGAGCTCCGGGTGGACCGCGACGGGCTGGTGGACGACGCCGAAGCCCCCCGGCGGGCAGCGGAACGCGAAGTGGACATCGCGTCCGCCGCGGTGCGAGCAGAACGCGCGCACTCTCGGCCGGAGGTGGATGACCGCGTCGCACGGCCCCGAGAACCTGCTCTGGTAATAGAGGCTGATCTCGGCGATGCGGTGGGTCTTGTTGCCGTAACGCTGGTTGACGACGCGGACGAGGGGCATGAAGCAGAGGCCGTCGCTCTCGAAGTACCGGCCTCCGGTGACCTGCGCGAGCTTGTCTGTCATCTTGTCCTCGATTTTGAAGCAGTAGATCATCGAGGCGAGGAGGATGAGCACCGCGGCGCCGGAGGCCGCCTGGTGCGCCCCCGCAGAGGGCCAGATGTTGCTCGCGTAATCGGGGGCGATGAGCCACGCGAAGAAGGCCCACGCCAGCGCGATGACCATCAGCATGACCAACAAGTCGTTCCGTCTCTGGTGCATTTTCCGCCTCCCGGCCGGCCTGGCCGAAAGCGCCCGGAGAAACCGGGCGGTACAAACCCCATTGCCGGGGCGGAGACGGGAACACACTTTGGCACACGGACTTACAGAACCATCGCGGTCGCCGCCCAAGCATTCACGGGCGGGCACCCAGACCGAACTGTCCCGGGCATGAGTGCCCGGCCGCGACACGAGAATTTCCCGTGTGCCATTCCCTAGATTATCGAGCCATCCGGCGGGGAACAAGAGAAATCCGGGCAGTTCAGGCTCGTTGCGCGATCACATGGCAAACAAAAAAGGAACCCCGTGCAAACAAGCCGGGGTTCCTTGATCGTGTCCGAAGTTTGTGACCGAGTCGCGGGGGCGCTCAGGCCTCGAGTTCGCGGAGGCCGAGGCCGTGCTCGGCGAGCTTTTCCTTCACCTCGACGAGCGAGGTGGAGCCGAAGTTTTTGACGCCCATGAGCTCGGCCTCGGTGTGGCTGGCGAGGTCGCCGAGCGTCTGGATGTTCAGGAGCTGCAGGGCGCGCCGGGCGCGGACCGAGAGCATCAGGTCGCTCACGGGCTTGTTGAGCGCGACTTCCTTGCCCGAGCCCTTGAGCTGCTCGATGATCTGGCGGCGGGCGGCGCGGTGGACATCCTCGCGCCCCTGGCCGAGGCGGAGGTTCTTGGCCGCGAGCATCTTCTTGATCTCCTGCAGCGAGGAGTCGCCGAAGTTTTTATAGCTCATCAGCTCGGCTTCGGTGATCTTCAGCAGATCGCCGAGGGAGCGGATGTTCATCTTTTTGAGGCAGGTGCGGGCGCGGACGGAGAGCTCGAAGTCCGTGACCGGGGTGTCCATCAGCGCCTTGCGCTTGAGCAGGTCGCGGTCGGTGTCTTCCTCGACGACCATCTCGCGGCTGGCGCGGACATCCTTCATGTAGAGGCGGGCGCGGGCGTGGTTGGGGTTGGTCTCGAGCACCTGGCGCAGGCAACGCTCGGCGCGGACATAGTCGCCCCGGTCCTCGTAGAGGACGGCGAGGTTGATCAGCGCGTTGATGGGCGCGGGCTGGTGCTCGATGGCGCGCTCATAAAGAACGATCGCCTCGTCTTCCTCGCCCATGAGGTCCAGGACATAGGCCAGATGGAAGAGGGCGTCTGGGTGGTGCGGGTCGGCGTTGACCGCCTTGCGGAGTTCGATCGAGGCGCCGACCTTGTCGCCGCCCTTGAAGAGGTTGATGCCGCCGTTGAGATAGTTGCGCGCGGCCTCGGTGTCGCGCGAGGGGGCGTCGGACGCGCCGATCACCATGTCCATCGGATCGCTGCTCATGCCTGCTCCTGCTGAATTGCCGCCGGCCTGGGTCCGTGCTCACGCGCGGATCGGCTCCCTCTGCGGCGAACACAATGCTAGCGGTCGTCGGGGGTGTGCTCCAGCACCGGTCCGGGGGCGCCGGCGATCGGCACGCCCGCCTCGGACCCGCCGACGACATCGATCTCTCGCCATCCCCCTTTCAAAAACCGTGCAAACAGAACGATGCCAAGGATAATGATGAACGCCGCGGCGCCGATCCAGGGCCCGACCGAGCCCCAATGCGGGACGATCGCGATCATCGCGTGCCCGCCCAGCACCAGACAACCCCAGGACAGACCGACGGTGACCAGCCCGGGCCAGACGGTGTCGCCCGCCCCGCGGAGGGCTGCGGACATCACGATCGCGATCGCGTCGAAGACCTGGAAGACCGCCGCGGCGATCATCACCAGCGCCCCGACGCGGACGATCTCGTCGATCAGCTCCTGGGGTGTTTCCTCGGGCACGAAGATGCGGACGAGCTCTTCCCGGAAGACGACGAAGATCACCGCCATCGTGCCCATGTACGCGACGGTGATGCCCAGGCCGAGCCACGCCCGTTTGGCCGCGAGATCCGGCCGGCCCATGCCCATGCACTTGCCGATCATCGCGGTGACGGCGATCGACATGCCGACGGCGGGCATGAACGACATGTGCATGTAGCGCAGCGCGATCCACCCCGCGGCGTTGTGCACGCCCCCGTCCTCTCCGGCCGCCTCGCCGGCGCGCACGAGAAGGTTGGTCATGAGGTAGCCCCAGCAGAACATCTCATTGGCCATCATGAGGCCGCCGGGCCAGCCGAGCCTGATGATGTCCTTGAACGGGGCCCACCCGCAGCGGAAGGCGGCGCGGGTGCCAAGGGCCTTGTTCATCTTCGGCCCAAGGAAGATGATGAGCGGGATACCGAGCTCGAACACACCGCCGATGACGGTGCCGACCGCGGCGCCGGCGACGCCCATCTCCGGCATGCCGAAATGGCCGAAGATCAGGGCGTAATTGATCACGACATTGACGACATTGCCGATGATGGCGGCGACCATGACCACGCCCGGGCGGTGCAGGCCGAAGAAATAGTGGTGCAGCGCTCGTCCGGCGAGCACGACGCCGCCGCCGATCGCGACGATGCGCCCGTACTCGACCTCCAGCTCCAGCAGTTGGCCCTCGTGCCCGTACGCGCCGAAGATCATCGGCATCGCGAGGGCGAATGGGAACATCAGCAGCCCGAAGGCGGCGGACATGTACATCCCCGCCCAGGCGTATCTGGGCCCGGCCTCGGGCGTGCCCGCGCCGAGGTGCTGGCTGACATAGGTGTTGATGATGGTGATGACGCCGAGCAGCGCCGCGATCATCTGCCAGACCAGCATCCCGCCGTTGCCCTGCGCCGCGACATAGACGGGATCGGCGGGGGTGATTCGGCTGACCATCAGCGTGTCGATGAACTGCATCAGCGTGTAGCTGGTCATCGTCACGACCGAGGGCAGCGCGATGCGCACCATCTCTGTGAGCGGGCGCTCCTCGATCGCGCGGAGCGAGACCCCGCGCCCGGGGCCACCCATCTCGTTGGGCGAACCGCTCTCGGGAGCGCCCTGCTCGGGCGCGGGCAGGCGTGGCTCGTGGTCGGGGGAGGTCATGGGGGGCTCGGCGCGGGCGTCGCCAGAACGCCCCGCGGGGCCGGGATGCTAGGTCGTCCCGTGCGGTACGCGTCGGGAGCGGATCAGGCCCCCGCGGGGTTGGGCGAGCGTGCGGCTTTGGCCGCCAGACGCAGGGCCGCGATCATGCTCCCGGGGTCCGCCTTGCCCTTTCCGGCGATGTCGAAGGCGGTGCCGTGGTCCGGGCTTGTGCGGATGACCGGCAGCCCGACGGTGACATTCACCGCGTGCTCCCACCCGAGCAGCTTGACGGGGATCAGACCTTGGTCGTGGTACATCGCGACGACGAGGTCGAACTCGCCCTGCACCGCGCGCCCGAAGACCGTGTCGCCCGGGAAGGGGCCCCGGGCCTGGATGCCGTGATCCTGGGCGACCTTGATCGCCGGCTCGATGAGCCTCGTCTCCTCGTCGCCGAGCAGGCCCTCCTCACCCGCGTGGGGGTTGAGCCCGCAGACGGCGATGCGCGGGTTCTCGATGCCGAACCTGCGGCAGGCCTCGTAGCCGAGGTCGATCGCGTCGAAGACCCTGCCGATCGTCAGGGCGTTGCGCAGGTCCATCAGCGGGATGTGTGCTGTTGCGAGGATGACGCGGAGCTTCGGGCTGTCGAAATACATGCCGACTCGTTTGGCGCTGAAACGGGTCGCGAGCAACTCGGTGTGCCCGGGGTACTTGCCTCGCCCGGCGAGCGACCACGCGTGCTTGCTGATCGGGCCGGTGCAGATCGCGTCGGCCCTGAGGGGGTCGTCATCGGCGCGTTTGGCTTCGGCGATGGCGTCTTCGACGAAACGGAAGGAGAGCTCGCCCCCCCGCTTGCACGCGCGGTGCTCGAAGGGGCCCTCCCCCCCGCTGTCGATGACGACGACCGGGTGGGAGACGGTGGTCGAGCGGAGGTCGGAGTCGCGGTCGACGCGCCACCAGTCCGGCTCGATGCCGCAGAGATCGGCCGCACGCTCCATCGCACTGGCGGCGCCAAAGACGCGGAATCTGGCCGCCTTTCGGATATCGGGCTCTGCGAGCGCTTTGACGAGCACCTCGGGGCCGATGCCGCCCGGGTCGCCCATGGAGACCGCCACAACGGGGAGGGCGTTCGGTGTATGCTCTACGGCCATGTGCAACTGTAGATGTAGGATCGTGCCGGTCTTCGGGATGAGCCTGCTGCTCGCCGCTTTCGCCGGCGGATGCCGGACGGCCCCGAGCGAATCGCCCGGCACTCCGGCGGACCAGCATGGCGCAGGCAAGCCCCCCATCGCCACGATCATGCCCCAGGGCACCGCGGACGCGCGACCGAGCGATCGGTCGGGCACGGCCCCGTTCGGCGAGCGCCTGCGCGTGCAGCGTCGGTGGGCGGCGCTCGATGGCGTCGTGGTCGAGGTGCTGCGCGAGGGCGACGGCCAGCCCGCATCCCTACCGGACACGATCGTTGCCGAGGTGCTGGGCGTTTTCCCCGACTGCGCCGATCACGACCGGGCGGGCAGGGTGTTCTACAGCACCGTCCAGAGCCAGCAACCCCTCCGCTCGCCGATCATCGGGCTCATCCGCGGATGGCAGATCGGCGTCCCAGGGATGCGAGTCGGCGAGATCCGGCGCCTCCGCGTCCCGTGGGAGGTCGCCTACGGCGTAGATGGCAGACCCGACGAGAGCGATCCGCGCGGCGGCATCCCGCCCAAGGCCGACCTGATCTTCACGATCGAGCTCGTTGAGGTCCTGCGCGACCCGACCGCCACGCCGCGCTGAGGCGCAGCGTCAGACCCTGAAAATCGATCCGAGCTTCTTGCCCAGGAGCACCGACGCGCCGACGAGCGTGACGGTCAGGAGCGCCATGCCCCAGACGCCCATCGCGCTTGCGATGTAGGGCCCGTCGCCGAGGCGCCCGGTGAAGGCGTAGATCGCCTTGGTGATCGGGTAGTGCTGCGCTTGCTGGGCGAGGATCAGCGAGTCGGAGACCTCCAGCATGCTGAAGCTGAACACCAGCAGCCCGCCCGCGATCAGGTTCGCCATGATCAGCGGGACGACGATCTTGCGGATCGCCAGCGTGCGGCTGGCGCCGAGGTTGACCGCCGCGTCTTCGAGTTCGCCCGAGGTCTGCTGCAGCCCGGCGACCGTCGATCGCACGATGTAAGGCAGGCGGCGCACCGTGTAGGCGATGATCAGCAGGGGGAACGGGTTCGGGTCGGCCGCGACGACCGAGAAAGCGCCCTCGAGCGGATCGCCCCGCCCGAAGGGCCAGCGGAGCGTCATCGCGACATAGCCGAAGGCCATCACCAGCCCGGGCACCGCGAGCGGGAGCATGCAGAGCGTGTCGAGCACATTGCGCCCGCGCACCTTCGTCCGCACGATCAGGTAGCCCACGATCAGCCCGATGAAGATGGCGAGCACCATCGCCGCGGCGGAGAGCTTCAGGCTGTTCATGATGGCGTTGAAGCTGTCGCCGTGCCCGAGCGCCTGCTCGAAGTGGGCGACGGTGAACTCCGTCGGCACGGCGCTGCGGTACCACTGCCCGGGCGCGGCGAGCGAGGTCAGGATCACGCCGATGTGCGGCAGCAAAGCCAGGCCGATGACGAGGGTAAAGGCGCCCGTTGCGGCCCACGCCGCGGGACCGCGCAGGCGCACCTCGGCCGAAGCCCGCGAGGCCTTGGCGTACATCGCGTGGGCGCGCCCCCCGAAGAGCACACGCCCGACGATGTAGAACCCCACGGCGAAGAAGAGCAGCACCACCGTCAGCGCGTAGGGCTGGGCCGAGGTCTCCACCTCGCGCAGCCCCCTGAAGATCTGCACCGGCGTGACGGCGTAGTACTCGAACATCAGGGGCGTGCCGAGCTCGGTGAACGACCAGATGAAGACGATCGTCCCGCCCGCGAAGAGCCCCGGCCGGATCAGCGGCATGGTGATCCCGAAGAAGCGGCGCCACCAGCCGGCGCCGAGGTTCTCGGCCGCCTCGTCGAGCGCGGGGTCGAGGTTGGCCAGCGCCGCTGTCGCATTGAGGTAGATGATCGGGTACAGGTGCAGGGCCTGCACGATGATGACGCCCAGCAGGCGTCCGTCGGCGAGGAGGTCGAGCTCGGTCCCGAACGCCGCGTTGAACGAGCCCTGACGCCCGAAGAGCGCCTTGAACCCCAGCGCCCCGACGAACGGGGGCAGGATCAGCGGCACGAGGATCAGCGCCGAGAAGATCCCCTTGCCCGGGAACCTGTACTGTGCGGCGAGAACCGCCAGCGGCAACGCCATCGCGATCGAGAACACCGTCGTGCCCACGGCCATGATGAACGCGTTCTTGAGCCCTTCGACCAGCTTGGGGTCGGCGAAGACCAGGGCGATGTGCTCGATTGTGAAGGTCGCGCCAAGATCGGTCCAGCGGAGTCCGCGTGTCGGGTCGGAGGCGAACGCGCTCTCGACAGTCAGCAGGATCGGGTAGATCAGGAACAGGCCGAGCCCCGCGAGCACCATCGCGAGCAGCGAGTACTGCCAGATTGTTCTGGAGAGCCGGTGCGACATCGGGCCGGAGTGTACCGGCCCGGGCGCCCCTCCGGCGGCTTCAGGCCGTCGGGGGCTTGAGGGCCTCGGGGCCGAGCGTCTGGATCGTGATCAGCCCGGCCTCGCGCGTGTCGAGGTAGCGGTTGACCCGTTCGAGGGTCAGCGCGTCGAGGGCCTCAGAGAGCTCGCGAAGCGGACGCGGGCGTCCGAGACTGTGCATGTCGTTTGCGATCGAGGCGGCGCGGGCCCGG
>SLFH01000148.1 GCA_007124345.1 Phycisphaerales bacterium
CCCTCGTCGGCCGCGACACGAACCGCGTCCATCCGCTCCTGCGTCAGGGCGAACCGCTCGACGATCCCGGCTTCAACATCCTCGATTGTCTCGGCGTTCTCGAGCGTGCGGGGCAGGTTCAAGAGCGACGAGCGGATCTCGTCGAGCACGCCCGCCTCTTCGATGTACACGCGCGGCGTCCGCTGGCGGGCGTCGGCCTGCGCCGCCTGCGTCGCCGACTCGTCGTGGATCTGCACCGGCACGCGCACCTCGCGCGTGAAGGTCATCACACGCCCCGGCGCCTCGATCGGCCGCTCACGCGTCCAGACCGCCAGCGGAGCGCACACCGCCGTCAGCAGCAGCACGATCACCACCGCCCAGCCGAACTCGCGCGAGCGCAACGCCGTCAGCAGCAGCTCGGACTTCGGCCGGTCGCGGAGCTTGCCGACATCGCCGGCGCGTCCCTTCGCCTTGCTCCGTCCGGTCCTGGTGTGTTCTCTGGCCATCGGCTGCTCAGCCCGCCTCTGTTTCAATCGGGCGTTCGTCCCCGTACGCCTCCAGCACACGCTGCACGAGGCGGTGACGCACCACATCCCCCCCGTCAAGCCAGACGCTCTCGACCCCCTGCACGCGCTTGAGCCGGCGCACCGCGTCGACCAGCCCGCTCTCGCCCGGGTCGGGCAGGTCCACCTGCGTCGGATCGCCCGTCACAATCATCTTTGAGCCGTGCCCCATGCGGGTCAGGAACATCTTCATCTGGCCCCGCGTCGAGTTCTGCGCTTCGTCCAGGATAATCACCGACCCGTTCAGGGTGCGGCCCCGCATGAACGCGAGCGGGACGATCTCCACCACATCCCCTTCCATGAACCGTCTGATCGTCCCGTAATCGGCCATGTCGTGCAGCGCGTCGAGCAGGGGCCGCAGATACGGGTTCACCTTCGCTTCCAGGTCACCCGGCAAAAACCCTAGCTTCTCCCCTGCCTCGACCGCCGGGCGGACGAGCACCACCTTCTTCGCCCGGTGCTGCTTGAGCAGGTGCACCGCAGCCGCCACTGCAAGAAAGGTCTTGCCCGTGCCGGCCGGGCCGACCCCGAACACCAGGTCGTTGGTCCGAATCGCATCCAGGTACCGCTCTTGGTTGGGGGTCCGGGCGACAACCCGGCGCCCCGCCGCGTAGACGTCCAGATCCCCCTCCCAGGTCAGCGTCCCGGAGGAAGCCCCGGGCGTGTGCGACCGCCCGCCCAACCTCACACGGGAGGATTCGTCGGCGATGAGGTCGAGCACCTGTTCGCGGCTGAGCGGCTCCTCGCGACCCGCCGCGGCGCCGATCTGCTCGATCACACTGCGTGCGACCGCCACCGCATCGGACTCGCCCCCAATACGGATCGAACCGTCCACGCTGGAAATCCGAACCCCAAGCGCCTCGCGGAGCATCTTGATGTTGCGGTCGGCCGAGCCGACGACACCGACGCCTTCTGGGCCGTGAGGGATTCGTATCGTGATCTCCACGCGAGCCTGTCTCCGTCGCGCCCCGAGCAGGGACGCGGGCCGATCACCTGTGCGGCGGCACTCCGTCGGACGCCGCGGGCGGGAACGAGAAGTGTAAGCGATCATCCGTCAGCAGCCCGAACCGATTTCTCCCTCCCACACAAGCCCCCGCCCGAGAAGATACGCATGGCCAGACCCACCGAGTTCCAGCCCCCCTCCAGCCGGCCAGCAGAGAGGTGCGTCCCGAGCGCCTTGGTTATCGGGCTCTTGGCGACCCTGTGGGCGGCCCAGTTCGCGGGGTGCGCGTCCAAGGGCTCCGACTCAGGCCCTCGGACAGGCGAACCCTCCGTGATGCGGGCGGTTGGCGACTACGACGACCTCGACGCCGCCGTCGAAGCCGCGATGATCCAAACCGAGCTGGCGATCGTCCGAGCCGGCCCGGTCCCCGACGGCGGCCGCCGGTACGAGCTGATCGACGCGCAGGGCCGGGCGGGCGAGTTGGTGATCCGGCGGGTCGGCGACGATGAGTTCACGCTTCACGCGAGGCTCGGGCGGTTCGGCCGTCCATCGGACGAAGATCGTTTGAACACGGCCGTGGCGAGGCGGCTCCGCCAGCTCTACGGCGTCGACTTCGCCCCGCTCTCCCGCTGAGGCTTCTTCGGCCCGTTTCCCGTAGGGCCGAGGCACGAGGGGAGCTCGAACCAGACCGTCGTCCCGCTCTGCCAGACCGATTCCAGGCCGACGCTTCCCTCGAGGTTGCGGACCGCGTGCTTGACGATCGCCAGGCCCAGGCCGGTGCCGCGCCGCCCCGAGCCGGTTCTTGCAGGATCGACCTGATAGAACCGCTCAAAGACACGGGGCTGGTCCTTGAGCGGGATGCCGCGGCCCTTGTCGATGACCTCGAAGCGGACGCCGCCGGGCCCGTGTTTCGAGGGCACAGCGCTGCCGACAACGCGGACGGTCGTGCCGGGGTTGGCGAACTTGGTGGCGTTCTCGATCAGGTTCTTCAGGATCATCTCAAGGAGCTGGCGGTCAGTGCGGAGGCCTTTCAGGCCGGGGTCGAGCTCGAAGGCCAGCTCGATGTTCCGCTCGGCGCAGATGCTGTCTAAGAGCGTGCCGAGTCGGCCGGCCATCGCCCACGCGTCCACCGCGTCGCGGGCGATCGTCGCCTCGGGGGACTCAAGACGCGAGAGGTCGAGCAGGTCGTTCATCAGCTCTTCCAGACGCAGCGCGTTGGAGGCGATCATCTGGACCAGCCGCTCCTGCATCGGACCGGGCTCGATCCCCCCGTCGCGAAGGGTCTCGACGGCGCCCCGGATCGAGGCCAGTGGCGTCCGCAGCTCGTGCGAGGCGTTGGCGACGAAGTCGGTCTTGAGTTGCACCGCCGTCGCCAGCTCGGTGACATCGCGGAGGGTCATCACCACGCCCCGCCTCCCGACGCCGCGCCCGAGGGCGGGGGCCGCGGCGGCCTCGAAGACCCGGATGCCCTCGGGGCGTTGCAGGCGGACGCGCCCGGAGACTGGCGGTCCGGTCGCGGCCGACTCGTGCAGCCGCAGGAGGTCGCCCTGGGTGAAGAGTTCTTCGATGCCCTGGCCGACGAGCGGGGCCTCTCGCCGGGCGAAGAAGCGTTCGGCCGAAGCGTTGGCGACACGCACCAGCCCGTGCTCGTCGGTCGCGATGACGGGGGCTTCGATCGCGTCGATAACGGTCTGGAGTGTCGAGAGACGCTGGCCTGAGCGGACCCTGCGTCGTTGCCTGGCGCGGCGTTGCGAGCTGAGCCTGGCCTGGCGTGTCGCCGACGCGGCGCGGGCGTCGCAGAGCGTCCAGAGCGTGGCGAACAGCGCGACACCGACAGCCGCGGCGCCCGACCAGAGGGGCAGCCGGTCCGCCAGCGAGAGGATGCCGGCCCCCAGGGCGAGAGCGCCGCACCCGGCCAGGGCGGGCACATGCGCGTGGTGGAGGGGTCGGATGGGCATCAACCAGTTCTATGTAGGTCTGGGCGAATGGTCGATGCCCGCTTGGTCGGCCTCGGCCTCGGCCTTGAGTGTGGCCCGGTATCCGACGCCGCGAACGGTCTGGACCAGCCGCGCGTGGGGCCCGAGTTTCTTTCGGATGGAGGTGACATGCACATCGATCGTGCGCTCGGTCACGGTGATGCCGGGGCCGATGGCCTTGGCGATGAGTGCGCCCCTGCTGAGCACCCTGCCCCCGGCCTCGATCAGGGTCGCCAGCACGCGGAACTCGGTGAGGGTGAGGCGGATCGGCTCACCCTCGACGAACGCCTCGTGGGTGGAGAGGTTGACGGTGACGGGCCCGAGTTCCTTGGTCTCGTCCTCGTCGCCCTCGGCGCGGGGCTCGGCCCTGCGGAGGAGGGCGGCGACCCTGGCCATCAGAATCTTCATGGAGAAGGGCTTGGGGATGTAGTCGTCGGCACCGACCTGGAGGCCGATGAGCTCGTCGACCTCCTCGCTCTTGGCGGTGAGCATGATGATGGGCAGCGAGGCGGTGGCCTTGTCGGCCCTGAGGCGGCTGGCGAGTTTGACGCCGTCGATCTCGGGCATCATGACATCAAGGATGGCGAGGCTGGGAGTTTGCTTGGCGATCGCGGCGAGGGCTTCTCTGCCGTTGTGGGCGATGACGGCGTGGAATCCCTCTTTCTGGAGGTTAAAGGCGATGAGTTCGGCGAGGTCTCGCTCGTCGTCGACGACGAGGACGGTTTTGCCGGCGGGCATGGCAATACCCCTGTTTGGGGTGCGTGTTTGTCGGCCCTTTGGGGGTCTATAAAAGCCTCGACCAGCATACGGGGGAGTGGGTGGGGCCCGCCAGTGGGTGTTTGTGTGGATTCGGTGAAGGTGCGGCCTCGGGCCTTTGCGGGGTCGGGTTGAGGAAAATCGGGGGTTCGTGGGAGAAAAATCATGCGTTTCCGGGCGGATCGTCCGAAGAAGTATTGACCAAGAGTTTGCGACCGCTAGCAACGGGCGTATACTCTGGCCCTCTGACGGCTCGCGGGGTTCTCGGGCGTTTCCAGCCCGTTCCGCGAGCGGGAGTTTTCAAGGCCTGTCCGTGGGGGCGGGCCGAAGTTTGGGGCGTGCATACCGGAAGGTGTGTGTGCCGGTTCGAACGGTGTGGATTGCACTGGCCGTGGTGGAACGCGGCCCAATGGTTCGAAGCAAGGAGTCTCAGGAAATGAGTCGGATCAAGTCCTTTGGTGTGCTCGCCGGTGCGGCGATCGCCCTCGCTTCGAGCGCGGGCTTCGCAAGCGATGTTCAGAACTCGCAGCGTGCAGAGCTTCTCAGTGACGCCCAGAACCGCAGCAGCCTGCTCGCGGCCGGGGCTAACGCCTATCACGAGAACGGCCACTTCGGCCTGACCGACAGTGCTGGCAACAACAGCATCAATGTCGGTCTCTTCGGTCAGTACCGCCACTTCTTCAACTTCGGCAACAACGAGGAAGACCGCGGTAACAGCGATTTCGCCCACGGCGGCCAGCTGTCCCGCGTCAACATGTTCTTCTTCGGCAATGTCGGCAGCCCCGACTTCAGCTACTTCATCCAGGTCGGCGCCTCCGGCCTCGGCGACTTCGGCATGGGCGACTTCGACTTCGAGGAGCAGGGCGCCAACTCGTCCTCGATCGACCTGCTCGACTTCATCGGTACCTACAACTTCGAGAACGGAATGTTCTTCCAGTTCGGTCGCGGCCGCCCGCTGCAGACCTTCGAGGCCGCCCCCGCGCAGTACCAGCAGGCCATGGAGCGCTCGCTGGCCTACGAGATGCTGGGCACCGACCGCCAGGAATTCTTCGGTCTGGGCTTCGGCCAGGACGCGATCGAGGGCATGGTTTACTTCAGCGACGGCGCCCGCTCGGCCGGCACCGACATCGGCGCCTTCAACTCGGCCGACTGGGCCATCGGCGGCCGCATCAACGGCTACTTCATGGGCACCCGCGACCAGTTCTCGGGCAACTACCCCGGCCAGTCGTTCGTCGGCCAGAGCGCATTCCGCGGCACCCCCGACGGCCTCCGCGCCGGCATCGGCGGTCTGTGGCAGAGCGGCGGCGATACCGGCTTCACCGCCGATGTCGACGCCCTCTATGTCGACGCCGACATCGAGTACCGCAGCGACGGCTTCCGCGCCGCCGCCCACTTCTACTATGCCAACATCGATCCGGATGGGGCCAGCTCGACCGACCACTTCGCCTTCGCGGTCCGCGCCGGCTACTTCGTCGACGAGCAGATCGAAATCTACGCCGGCTACGACGGCCTCTTCTTCGACAGCGACCTCGGCATCGACCAGGACAATCAGAACCTCATCCGTCTCGGTGTGAACTGGTTCCCGATCGAGCGGTCCTACGCCGTCCGTGTCACCGGTGAGTTCTTCGTCGCCTTCGACGACACCGTCGGCCTGCTC